>NZ_JBFBEA010000013.1:0-91893 GCF_040683495.1 Streptomyces sp. NPDC093544
GGAGCTGTTCGGGCTTGCCCGTGAGCTCAACATCGACGCCGAGGGCATCGACATGGGCCCGTCCCCGACGGACGCCGCCCTCGCCGCTGATCTCGCCCTGCCGATCGAGGAGCTCGAGCTCACCGTTCGGTCCTACAACTGCCTCAAGCGTGAGGGCATCCACTCCGTGGGCGAACTCGTCGCCCGCTCCGAGGCCGACCTCCTCGACATTCGCAACTTCGGTGCGAAGTCCATCGACGAGGTCAAGGCGAAGCTGGCCGGCATGGGCCTGGCCCTCAAGGACAGCCCGCCCGGATTCGACCCGACCGCAGCCGCCGACGCCTTTGGCGCCGACGACGACGTGGACGCGGGTTTCGTGGAGACCGAGCAGTACTGACCGACCAGTACTGATCGGGAGCCACCCCTCCGGGATCCTTCGGGGTCCCGGATCTCCGACGGGCGATCGCCCGCTCGGACACTGACCTCGGTACCTGATACGGCCGGGGCAGACACCAAGGAGAAACATCATGCCGAAGCCCGCCAAGGGTGCCCGTCTGGGCGGCAGCGCCGCGCACGAGAAGCTGCTCCTCGCGAACCTTGCGAAGTCGCTCTTCGAGCACGGCCGCATCACCACCACGGAGGCGAAGGCCCGGCGCCTGCGCCCGTACGCGGAGCGTCTGGTCACCAAGGCGAAGAAGGGTGACCTTCACAACCGCCGCCAGGTGCTCACGGTGATCACGGACAAGAGCATCGTGCACACGCTCTTCACCGAGATCGGCCCGCGTTACGAGAACCGTCCGGGTGGCTACACCCGTATCACCAAGATCGGTAACCGCCGTGGCGACAACGCGCCCATGGCTGTCATCGAGCTGGTGGAGGCACTGACCGTGGCCCAGGCGGCCACCGGTGAGGCCGAGGCGGCGACGAAGCGTGCCGTCAAGGAAGACGTCCTCAAGAAGGACGCCCCGAAGGACGCCCCGGTCGAGACCGAGGCTGCCGACGAGGTCGTCGAGGACGCGAAGCCGGCTGACGCCGAGGTCGAGTCCAAGGACGCCGAGTCCAAGGACGCCTGAGCTTCTGCTCGTGTCTGAGCGGGTCCGCCCCCTTCGGGGCGGGCCCGCTTTCGCGTTCCGCTGCTGCTCGTAGCCCTGAGAGGATCTGTTTGTGAGCGATGAGGTAGAGACCGGGTTCGTGCGGGTGCGGCTGGATCTGGCGTATGACGGGCGGGAGTTCTCCGGGTGGGCCAAGCAGGCCAGTGGGCGCAGGACCGTGCAGGGGGAGATCGAGGATGCCCTGCGGACGGTCACGCGGTCGGGGGAGGCCACGTATGAGCTGACCGTGGCCGGGCGGACCGATGCCGGGGTGCACGCGCGGGGGCAGGTGGCGCATGTGGATCTGCCCGAGGAGGTGTGGGGCGAGCACCGGGAGAAGCTGCTGAAGCGGCTTGCCGGGCGGCTGCCGAAGGATGTGCGGGTCTGGTCGCTGGTCGAGGCCCCCAGCGGGTTCAACGCCCGCTTCTCGGCGGTCTGGCGGCGGTACGCGTACCGGGTGACCGACAACCCCGGTGGCGTCGATCCGCTGCTGCGTGGCCACGTCCTGTGGCACGACTGGCCGCTCGACGTCGACGCCATGAACGAGGCCGCCCAACTCCTCGTCGGGGAGCACGACTTCGCCGCCTACTGCAAGAAGCGGGAGGGGGCCACGACCATTCGTACGCTGCAGAAGCTGAGCCTCGTGCGCGGGGGCGACGGGGTCATCACCGCGACCGTTCGCGCCGACGCCTTCTGCCACAACATGGTGCGGTCGCTGATCGGGGCGCTGCTGTTCGTGGGGGACGGGCACCGGGGGCCGGAGTGGCCCGGAAAGGTGCTGGGTGCCGGCGTACGGGACTCGGCCGTTCATGTCGTACGGCCGCACGGGCTGACGCTCGAAGAGGTCGGTTACCCCGCCGACGAGCTGCTGGCCGCGCGGAGCAAGGAGGCGCGGAACAAGCGCACGTTGCCGTCTGCGGGGTGCTGCTGACCGGCTGGGTGCCCGCGCGTGGCGCGAGGGGCGGGCGGGGGCCTGCCTTGTGGCCCGGAGGCCTACTGCGTTGCCTGGCGGCCTACTGCGTCGGCTGGAGGGCCTACTCGTTGGCCGCTGTCGACGCCTGGGCCTCGCCGCGGCGGCGGATCTGGCGGAAGGCGAACTCGGCGAGGTCATCTCCCGTCGTGAAGACCGCGGTGTCCTTCGTGGTCACGTCCTTGCCGTTGGTGAAGCCGGCGAGGGTGAAGTAGGCGTAGCGGCCGTAGGAGTTGGTGGTCGAGCGGCAGACCGCCGAGTTGCAGAAGGCCTTGACGTCGCCGCCGGACAGCGAGGCGATGATGCTCTTGGCGTCCGCCTCACCCTTGGCCTTGGCCGCCTGGGCCTCGGTGTCGAAGACGGCCACGCCGACGGTCGCAGCGACACCGTCCTTGCTGTAGGTGACGCGCAGGAGGCGTGTGCACTTGTTCTTCGTGAGGACCGTGGCGAGCGTGCCCTTCGCGGCCGAGGCGCAGTTCGTCGTGTCGGCCTTCTGGCCCTTGAGGTAGACGCGGTCACCCATGGTCAGCGACGAACCGGGGAAGAGGATGTCCGGGCTGAGCGGTGCTGTGTCCTTCTTCACGCTCGATATGAATTCCTCGGGGTCCAGCGGCGGAGGGGCCGAGGTCGGCTCGAAGGACGGTGTCAGCCCGCTGGTGTTGCTCGGGATGTCCGCTGTGGCGGGCAGGTTGCTGGGCGAGTTCGCGGCCTGGTTGCTGCCGTTCGCGGACACGACAGCCACCGCGACGGCGACGCCGACCGCGACCGTGGCGAGCGCTCCGCCGCAGATCAGCAGTAGTCTGCGACGCTTGTTGCGCGACTCGGAGGCGTCGGCGAGCGCCGCCCAGTCCGGAGTCCGGTCGTCCGACTGACTGACCCACTGGGGCCGCTGCGATCCTGAATTCCAGGGATCCCACGGGGGCTGCCCCTGCCCACCCTGCCCATAGCTCATGCGCCGCATCTTAGACGTGAGTTGGGGGGTGTCGTTCCGCTCTGCCGTTCACTTGAGACTCCGGCGTGACCTGACCGCGTACGGGCAAAAGTGATATCTCCGGGTGGTTGGTGCGTCGTGCCACCCGGTGTGCGGGAGGGCGCACTGATTTCGTACATTCGTACGAGGCATGGTCGGGGTCGATGGTGGCCCCGGGACGCGTTTTGACCCGTCCGGGGCAGCCCAGGTACGCTGGTCCTTCGTTATGTGTATTGGCTTGCTCATTCTCACGTGAGAGGCCCTTACACCGGTCCACCGGGGCCGATGACCAGCGACCAGCACGCGGTATGCGTCACCGCAGTGCGGTCAGGGCTGTCGTGATCGTCCGTGGTGGCCATGTCAGGACCCACTCACTGAAGAAGCGAAGGCTACGACCGTGCGTACGTTCAGCCCCAAGCCCGGCGACATCACTCGCCAGTGGTACGTCATCGACGCTCAGGATGTCGTCCTGGGCCGTCTGGCAACCACTGCCGCGACCATTCTGCGGGGCAAGCACAAGCCGATTTATGCCCCTCACGTCGATGCTGGTGACTTCGTCATCATCATCAACGCCGACAAGGTGCACCTCTCCGGCAACAAGAAGACCCAGAAGATGGCGTACCGCCACTCCGGTTACCCGGGTGGTCTGCGCTCCGTTCGTTACGACGAGCTGTTGGCGAAGAACCCCGAGAAGGCCGTGGAGAAGGCCATCAAGGGCATGATCCCCAAGAACACCCTGGGCCGTCAGTGCCTCTCGAAGCTGAAGGTCTACTCGGGCGACCAGCACCCCCACGCTGCCCAGCAGCCGGTGCCGTTCGAGATCACCCAGGTCGCGCAGTAGTTCCGGCCACCCCCTAAGACAAAGAGAATCTGAGGAAAATCGTGGCCGAGACCACCGCTGAGCAGCCGGTCGAAGAGACCGAGACCGAGCTCACCGAGAACGTCGAGAACGTCGAGAGCTACACCACCGAGTCCGAGGTGCCGCCCGTCGAGGGCGAGTACACCTCGGAGTCGCTCGCGGGCCGCTTCGGCGACCCGCAGCCGGCCGCCGGCCTGGGCCGTCGCAAGGAAGCCATCGCCCGCGTCCGGATCGTCCCGGGCACCGGCAAGTGGAAGATCAACGGTCGCACCCTTGAGGAGTACTTCCCCAACAAGGTGCACCAGCAGGAAGTCAACGAGCCCTTCAAGGTGCTCGAGCTCGACAACCGCTACGACGTTGTCGCCCGCATCACGGGTGGCGGCGTCTCCGGTCAGGCCGGTGCGCTCCGTCTCGGTGTCGCCCGCGCGCTGAACGAGGCCGACGTCGACAACAACCGCGGCGCCCTCAAGAAGGCCGGCTTCCTCAAGCGCGACGACCGTGCGGTCGAGCGTAAGAAGGCCGGTCTCAAGAAGGCCCGTAAGGCCCCGCAGTACAGCAAGCGTTAATCTTCGCTGCCTGCTCGTACGCGTAGCACGTGCGCTCCGTGGAGCACGCGTGGTTACGCGTAGTACGTCCGAACGCCCCGGCGGCACGCCACAGTGCCGTCGGGGCGTTCGTTTATCACAGCCTTAGGCGTATAACGGCACAAGGTGCTCAAAGGCTCGTGTGATCGGATGACTTCCGAATTCTGAAGCTTTCCTCAGGAGGACAAGTGGGACGACTCTTCGGCACGGACGGCGTGCGCGGTGTCGCCAACGCGGATCTGACGGCCGAGCTCGCGCTCGGTCTGTCCGTCGCGGCGGCGCACGTACTGGCCGAGGCGGGCACGTTCGAGGGCCACCGGGCAGTCGCGGTGGTCGGTCGTGATCCGCGTGCGTCCGGGGAGTTCCTGGAGGCCGCCGTGGTCGCCGGTCTGGCCAGCGCGGGCGTGGACGTCCTGCGCGTCGGTGTGCTGCCCACCCCCGCGGTGGCGTACCTCACCGGTGCGCTGGGCGCCGACCTCGGCGTGATGCTCTCCGCCAGCCACAACGCCATGCCCGACAACGGCATCAAGTTCTTCGCCCGCGGTGGCCACAAGCTCGCCGACGAGCTGGAGGACCGGATCGAGGGCGTCTACGAGGAGCACCGCACCGGCGCTCCCTGGGACCGGCCGACCGGCTCCGGCGTGGGACGCGTGCGCTCCTACGACGAGGGCTTCGACCAGTACGTCGCCCACCTCGTCGCCGTACTCCCGAACCGTATCGACGGTCTGAAGGTCGTCCTCGACGAGGCGCACGGGGCCGCCGCCCGGGTGTCACCCGAGGCCTTCACGCGTGCCGGTGCCGAGATCGTCACGATCGGCACCGAGCCCGACGGGCTCAACATCAACGACGGGTGTGGCTCCACCCACCTGGAGAAACTCCAGGCCGCCGTCCTCGAACACGGCGCCGACCTCGGCATCGCGCACGACGGCGACGCCGACCGCTGCCTCGCCGTGGATCACACGGGTGCCGAGGTGGACGGCGACCAGATTCTGGCTGTTCTCGCGCTGGCGATGCGGGAGCGTTCCGCACTGCGCTCCGACACCGTTGTCGCGACTGTCATGTCGAATCTGGGGTTCAAGCTCGCCATGGAGCGCGAGGGGCTGTCCTTCGTGCAGACCGCGGTCGGTGACCGCTATGTGCTGGAAGCGATGAAGGAGCACGGGTACGCGCTCGGCGGCGAGCAGTCCGGGCACGTGATCATCCTCGACCACGCCACCACCGGCGACGGCACGCTGACCGGGCTGCTTCTCGCGGCCCGGGTCGCCCAGTCCGGCCGTACGCTGCGGGATCTCGCGTCCGTCATGGAGCGGCTGCCGCAGGTGCTCATCAATGTGCCGGACGTCGACAGGTCGCGGGTGAACACCTCGGCCGAGCTGGCGACGGCGGTTGCCGACGCCGAGCGTGAACTCGGTTCCACCGGGCGGGTGTTGCTCCGTCCGTCCGGTACCGAGCCGCTCGTACGTGTCATGGTCGAGGCCGCCGACATCGACCACGCTCGGTCGGTGGCCGGGCGGCTTGCGGACGCCGTCAAGTCCGCACTCGGTTAGGACCTGTCCTAGGAGCGCGGACGCGGTGAAGTCCGCGCTCGGCTAAGCCACTTCGGGTGTACGCGCGCGCTGTCTCGCCCAGAACCACTTCTGGGCGAGCAGCGTGAGCGTGCCGGCGGCGATGATGCCGCCGAGGTTGGCGAGGAGCTGCCAGGTGGAGCCCCACGTCTGGGAGTAGTCCGTGTAGCTGAAGGCCACGGCGGCGTTGGCGGCCGCCGGGACCGTCGTCACCGAGATCGCGACGCCGATCAGGGCGCCCGACTTCGCGGACGTGAGGGACAGGGTGCCCGCGATGCCCGCCAGGAAGGCCACGACGAAGGACATCCAGTCGGGCTTCCAGATGAAGGCCGTGTTCGGCCGGGCCGCCTCCACCATCGACCTCTCGAACAGCCCGAGCACGTCCAGCAGCCAACTGAAGCCCACCGTCAGCACCATGGCGACGGCGAACCCGGCGAGCAGCGCCCACAGCGACCGCCACACCAGGTGCGGGGCGCGCCGCACCAGCGCCGTGGAGATCCCCGCGAGCGGCCCGAACTCCGGGCCCACGGCCATCGCGCCGACGATCAGGATCGCGTTGTCGAGCATCACACCACAGGCCGCGAGCATCGTCGCGACCGCCAGGAGCCCCACATAGGTGACGGTGAGCGTCGACTCCTCGTGCGTCGCGTCCGCCAGGTGCTCCCACAACACCGCGTCCACGCCCTCGCCCGGTGCCTCGTCCTCCGCCTTGTCGGCTCGCTTGGAGAGCGACAGGTCGATGTTCTCGACGGCGATCGAACCGTTCTCGTCGAGGTCCAACTCCGTGAGCGCACCGATGAGTTCGTCGCCTGCCTCGCGCGCGACGTCGACCATCACCACGTCTCCGACCGGATTGCGGGCGGTACCGGGCATGACGACGAGGTGGGCGGTGCCGACCGTGTTCTCGATCAGGCTCAGGACTTCGTCGGTGCGGTCGGGCGGGGTGATGAGGCGGAGGTGCAGCATCCCCGCAGCGTAGTCACAGCTTGCGCAGGCTCAGCTTCTGCACCTTGTGGTCCGGGCCCTTGCGGATGACGAGGGTTGCGCGGCCGCGGGTCGGAGCCACGTTCTCCAGGAGGTTGACCTTGTTGATGGTGCGCCAGGTCGTGCGGGCGTAGTCGAGGGCCTCCTCCTCGGAGACCTGGGTGTACTTCCGGAAGTACGAGGACGGGTTCTGGAAGGCGGTGGCGCGCAACTTGCGGAAGCGGTTGAGGTACCAGGCCTCGATGTCCTCGGCGCGGGCATCGACGTACACACTGAAGTCGAAGTAGTCGGCGAGGCCTACGCGGGTGCGGCCGTCCTGGCCGGGGAGGGCGGGCTGCAGGACGTTCAGGCCCTCCACGATCAGGATGTCCGGGCGGCGGACCGTGAGCCGCCGGCCGGGGATGATGTCGTAGATGAGGTGTGAGTAGACGGGGGCCGTCACCTCGTCCTTGCCCGCCTTGATGTCGGCGACGAACCGGGTGAGCGCGCGACGGTCGTACGACTCGGGGAAGCCCTTCCGCGACATCAGGCCGCGCGCCTCAAGCTCCTTGGTGGGGAGCAGGAAGCCGTCCGTGGTGACCAGCTCGACGCGCGGGTGCTCGGGCCAGCGGGAGAGCAGGGCCTGGAGGAGACGGGCGACCGTGGACTTGCCGACGGCCACCGAGCCGGCGACGCCTATGACGAAGGGCGTGCCGGACTGGGAGCCCTTCTCACCGAGGAAGGTGTTCAGGGCGCCGCGCAGGCCGTCGGTGGCGCCTACGTAGAGGTTGAGGAGGCGGCTCAGCGGGAGGTAGATGTCCCGCACCTCGTCGAGGTCGATGACATCGCCCAGGCCGCGCAGCTTCTCGACCTCCTCGGCGTTCAGCGGGAGCGGCGTCTTTTCGCGCAGCGCGCTCCACTCGGCACGGGTGAGGTCGAGGTAGGGAGTCGCCTCCGGCCTGGGCCGGTGGGCGCTCCGGGGCATCGAGGAGACCGGAGAGATCACACTCCATTGTTACGGGAGTATGGATGGGGTGGGGGGTGGGGTCCGTCACGCGACCCGGTGAGCGACCCGGTGAGCGGCTCAGTGAGCGGCCCGGCGAGCGGCCCGGCGAGCGGCCCGGTTGAGGCTTTCGTGCGGTGGCCTTCGCGCGGTGGTGGGAATTTCCGATATCGGGCACGCGGTGCCGGGATGGGGCGGGTGTGGGCCTTTAGGCTGCCGCTCATGTGCGGAATTGTGGGATACGTGGGGTCGCAGTCGGCGCTTGATGTGGTGATGGCCGGGCTGAAGCGGCTGGAGTACCGGGGCTACGACTCGGCCGGTGTTGCCGTGCCGGCGGACGGGGGGCTCGCCGCCGCCAAGAAGGCCGGGAAGCTGGTCAACCTGGAGAAGGAGCTGGTCGAACGGCCGCTGCCGGCCGGGTCGACGGGGATCGGGCACACGCGCTGGGCCACGCACGGCGGGCCCACGGACGCGAACGCCCACCCGCATCTCGACAACGCCGGACGGGTCGCCGTCGTGCACAACGGGATCATCGAGAACTTCGCGGCGCTGCGGGCCGAGCTGGCCGATCGCGGACACGACCTCGTCTCCGAGACGGACACCGAGGTCGTCGCGCATCTGCTCGCCGAGGAGTTCTCGGTCTGCGCGGACCTGGCGGAGGCGATGCGGCTGGTGTGCCGGCGCCTGGAGGGCGCGTTCACGCTGGTCGCGGTGCACGCCGACGAGCCCGACGTCGTCGTGGGGGCGCGCCGGAACTCGCCGCTCGTGGTGGGCGTCGGCGAGGGCGAGGCCTTTCTCGCCTCGGACGTCGCCGCGTTCATCGCCCACACACGGTCGGCGATCGAGCTGGGCCAGGACCAGGTGGTGGAGCTGCGCCGCGACGGCGTGACGGTCACCGGCTTCGACGGCCTTCCCGCCGACGTACGCGCCTTCCACGTGGACTGGGACGCGTCAGCCGCCGAAAAGGGCGGCTACGACTACTTCATGCTCAAGGAGATCGCCGAGCAGCCCAAGGCGGTCGCCGACACGTTGCTCGGTCGCATCGACGCGGACGGCGTGCTGAGTCTGGACGAGGTGCGGATCCCGGTTCACGAGCTGCGCGAGGTCGACAAGGTCGTCATCGTGGCGTGCGGGACCGCTTTCCACGCCGGGCTGATCGCCAAGTACGCCATCGAGCACTGGACGCGGATCCCGTGCGAGGTGGAACTGGCCAGCGAGTTCCGGTACCGGGATCCGATTCTGGGCGCGCGGTCCCTGGTGATCGCCATCTCCCAGTCCGGCGAGACCATGGACACGCTGATGGCGCTGCGGCACGCCCGTGAACAGGGCTCCAAGGTGCTGGCGATCTGCAACACCAACGGTTCGACGATTCCGCGTGAGTCGGATGCGGTGCTGTACACGCACGCGGGGCCGGAGGTCGCCGTCGCCTCGACGAAGGCCTTCCTGACGCAACTGGTGGCCTGTTACCTGGTCGCGCTGTATCTGGGTCAGGTGCGCGGGACCAAATGGGGGGACGAGATCCAGGACGTGATCCGGGATCTGGCTGAGATCTCCGGCTCGGTGGAGCGGGTCCTGGAGACCATGGAGCCGGTACGGGAGCTGGCGCGGTCTCTCGCCGACAAGAACACGGTGCTGTTCCTCGGGCGGCACGTGGGCTATCCGGTGGCCCTGGAAGGTGCGCTCAAGCTCAAGGAGCTGGCGTACATGCACGCCGAGGGCTTCGCGGCCGGCGAGCTGAAGCACGGGCCGATCGCACTGATCGAGCAGGATCTGCCGGTGGTGGTGGTCGTGCCCTCGCCCCGTGGGCGGTCCGTACTCCACGACAAGATCGTGTCCAACATCCAGGAGATCCGGGCGCGGGGTGCGCGCACGATCGTGATCGCGGAGGAGGGGGACGAGGCGGTGGTGCCGTATGCGGACCACTTGATTCGGATTCCGGCTACGCCGACTCTGCTTCAGCCGCTCGTCGCCACCGTGCCGTTGCAGGTGTTCGCTTGTGAGTTGGCGACGGCTCGGGGGAACGAGGTGGATCAGCCTCGGAACCTTGCCAAGTCGGTGACGGTGGAGTGAGTTTTCAGGGCTTCGATGAAGGGGGTGAAGGCTCCGGTCGGGAAGGTGAGGGTGGCGGTGGCGGTGGCGGTGGCGGTGGCGGTGGCTGGGGTCTTGGAGTCGCGGATGGCTATGTGGGTGGGTGAGTTCGCGATCTCTACGCAGGAGTCGCCGTCGCCGGGGCCTGAGTAGGATGACTTTCGCCAGTTGTCGGGGGTGTCCATGGGGTGCCTCACAGCTCTTTCGCCAGCTTGTGGATGAAGTCGCGAGACCGTTCGGGGTCGAGCGACACACCTTCCACCTTACGGAAGAGTGTTCGAAAGGCGTCGAGTTGGGCTTCGGAGTCGACGAACGCCGCACCATGGGGCGCGTCACGTACGACAGTGTCCAACTTGGGTACGAGGCCTCCCGTGTACGTCATGGCGCTCGTGGCTCCGGCGAACCCCTCCAGGTCGAAGGGGATGACACGAACCGTGATGTGGCCTGCTTCGGAGAGTTCGAGCAGGCGGGTGAGCTGGGTTCGTGAGGCGGCGCGGTCGCCGACCATGATGCGTAGCGCCGCCTCATGGATGACCGCCTCGTAAGGGGTGGGAGCGGGGCCTTCGATGATCACCTTGCGTTGCATTCGGTGGCGGACGCGCAGCTCAAGCTCCTCGTGGGGGAGTTCAGGGACGCGATAGGCGTACACGGCGCGGGCGTAGCCCTCCGTCTGAAGCGGTCCCGGGATATACAGGAACTGGACCTCCCGCAGGAATGTGGCGTGGTGCTCCAGTTCGGAGAGGTCGAGGAATGGCGTGGGCAGCAGGCCCCGGTACTCCTCCCACCAGCCGCGGGTCCGGTCGGTCGCCATGGCTACCAGGCCATCGATCAACTCGTCGTCGGAGCAGGCGTAGTTGGCGGCAAGGAGACGCAGCCGCTTCTCGCTCACGCCCGTGAGTCCGGCCTCGATCTGACTGATCTGTGCGGAGCTCACCCCAAGTAGCGCTGCCGCCTCGCGGGCTGCGAGGCCTGCCGCGTCCCGGAGTCGGCGCAGTTCGGCCGCCAGGCGCATCTGACGTGCCGTTGGCTCGCTCCTCAACACCATCGACTGCTTCTCCCAACGTGCTTGCGCGCGTGACTCGTTCGGGGGTCAGGTTACGCGATCCGCTTGCGAAACTTAAAAAACTAGGTCTACGGTCAGTGATGCGACGCACACTCTGCGGAACCCGGGGCCCCGGAAGCGCACCGCTCCGTCCTGCCATGACGGCTGCGGCACTGGCACCGCCCGCCGACCGCACCCCTCAACCACCGAACCGGAGTTGACGCATGCCCGAAAACGAACCGTGGGAGTACTTCTTGTACCTCCCGAACGACCTCCGCGCAGTCACCGTCAGTCGCCGCACCCTCCGCCTGATCCTCACCATGCACGGCCTGATCCGCCTCGTCGACGTCGGCGAACTTCTCGCGACGGAGCTGGTGTCCAATGCCGTACGGCATACGGAGGGACCCGCTGCCCTGCGGGTGTGCTGGTCGGCGGGTGTGCTGCGGATCGGGGCGTGGGACGCCGATCCTCGGCCGCCGGAGCCGCCTCGGCCGTTCGACGTGGGCACTGACCTGGAGGAGGGGCGCGGTCTTGCGCTGGTCCGGGCGTGCGCCGATCTGTGGAGCTGGCAGCCACTGGCCAGGGACGGCAGGCGGGGCAAGTACGTGTGGTGCGAGCTTGCTGCCGCGTAGAACCGTGTTGGAGTGGACGCCTGTTGGTTGCGTCACCGTCGGGGCCGCCCGCTTCTTGCGAGTGTCGTGCTTCCGCGGCCCGCATCAAGGGCGCTGCGCGTCGCCTGCGGCGATGGCCCTGCGGGCCACCCTTGACCCGGTCCGCTCCAGCACGGGTGAGAAGCGAGCGAGCGGCCCGGAAAGCGGGGTCCCAGGTCGGCCGACGGCGGCGTGGGTTGTGGGGTGGGCCGGCGGTGGCGGGCGCGGTCGCGCCTCGCATGCACGCCGGGTGGGCTTAGCGGCATGCGGGCGGTGCGGTGTATATCCCGACAGGATCCGGCGAGCAGGCCGCGCGCCAGGGATTGGCAGATTTGTCCCACCTGAGGGAGAGGGAACCCCAGGGCGGCAGCAGATACGTGGGACAGATCTGCCAATTGCTTTCTGTTGCTTCCTGCGGGGTGATCAGTGAGGTTGGTGTGACTTGTGAGGCGTTGTGTTGGCTCGCCGACCGGCCAATGGTTGCCGCCTGTCCAGGGCTCCTGACGACTTCCGGTGTGCCGCACGAGGTTGTCCTGCTGTCTCGCTCCTCGGGCTGGCGGAAAACCATGGGGGACAGCAGCACCGTGGGAAATCATGGAGCATGCGACTGGATGGCTGGCACCTCACCGATGACGTCGACGAATTTCTTGCTCGGGCTGGAGACTTTCTGCGTTCACGGCCTGACCTGCACACCACGCCGCTGACGGTGATCGACAAGCTGCGAACGCGCGGGGCGGACGCGGGCGGTGCCGAAGCCCCTGTATTCGGGTGGCTGGAGCGTGGGGGAGAGGTTCGCGCCATCTTCTACCGCCGTACTCGGTCCGGTCCTCTGGGCCTCACGCCCGCCTTCACTCGTGACGAGGCCGACATGCTTGCCGCCCGCCTGGCCGGCCTCGGTCACACGCTCCCCGGCGTCAGCGCGGACCACGACACCGCCACCGCTTTCGCCGAGGCATGGCAGCGGCTTTCAGGCGCGGTGCCGGTACTCCGCCAGCCGCTCCACCTCTACCGTCTCGGCACGCTCACCCCACCGGAGCCGGTTCCGGAGGGCCGGGTTCGAGTCGCGGGCGAGGAAGACCTTGAGCAAGTCATGCGCTGGTGCCACGAGTTCGCTGCCACCGTCGACGAGGTCCTCCCCGACTCCTGGGCCGACACCCGTTTCGCGGACAAACACTTCTCGTTCTGGGAGACCCCGGACGGCACTCCGGTCTCCATGGCGGCCATGACTTCGTTGATCGGCGGCCAGATCCGGGTGGACCCCGTCTACACCCCGGCCCACCTCCGCGGTCGCGGCTACGCGGGCGCCGTGACGGTGGCGGTGAGCCGGGCCGCGCTGGCCGCAGGCGCGAAGGAGGTCGTGCTGTACACGGACCCGGCCAACCCCACCAGCAACGCCCTCTACCAGCGACTCGGGTACGTCCTGGTCGCCGACTGGGCCGTGTACGACTTCTCGTCTGCCGCGCCGGTTGCGGCCCCGGCGCGCGACCTGCGTAGTTCTACGTAATCCAGCTCACAAGGTGTGGGTACGTCATCCCTGGTTATGTACGATTCAGCGTCTCAACAGGCCCTGCCGGGGGGATAGTTCGGCGGGGTCTCTCGACTTCACTGTGGGGGATTTCATGCGTGTACGCGCTGCTGCCGGCGTTCTTGCCGGTGCTCTCGTTCTTTCCGCGCTCGCCCTTCCGGCCGTCGCCCAGACGTCGGAGCGTTCAGGTGTGTCGACGGAACTCAGAACCTTCGGCTCGAAGACCGTTCTTCCGAACGACTCGCTGGGTGGCACCGAGTTCTCGAAGGCGGTCATCAACGGCGGCAAGGACATCGTCCTCGGCACGACCACCAAGAAGTCCGTCACCGTCACGTACACCGCAGCCAACGAGAACGGCATCGCCCTCTCCGTGGCGTACCTGTGGCAGGGCACCGACAGCTCGACCGTGGAGGGCATCACCGGCTCCCTGGGGACGGACGAAAACGTCGAGTGCACGGAGTCGACGACCCAGATCGGCGTCTACAGCTGCAAGGGCGTCTTCAACCTCGACGCCGCGAGCGACTTTCAGGGCAACGGCGCCGCCGGGACCTGGAAACTGTTCCTCGGCGCCTACGACCTCTACGCGAACGCCAGCGTCGACGACAACGTCGCCACCACCAAGATCAAGCGTGCCGCCAAGCTGACCGTCAACGCCTCCCCGGAGCCGGTGAAGAAGGGCAAGACCATCACGGTCACCGGCAAACTGAGCCGCGCCAACTGGACCACCGGCAAGTACGCGGGCTACGCGACCCAGCCCGTGAAGCTCCAGTTCCGCAAGAAGGGAAGCACCACCTACACCACCGTCAAGACGGTCAAGTCCAGCAGCACCGGCGCCCTGAAGACCACCACCAAGGCCGGCCTCGACGGCTACTACCGCTTCGCCTTCGCCGGCACCACCACCACCGGCTCTGTGAGTGCGGCCGGTGACTTTGTCGACGTCAAGTAGGTAGAGGCCTGAGGAACGGCCGCTCCACAGTCCACCTTGGCGGCTGCCCTCTGCGCGGCCGCCAAGGTCACGGCGCCAGCTGCCCACGCCCGTAAGGTGCTCGGCATGAGCATCATCGGGGTCGGTATCGACGTGGCTGAGATCGATCGGTTCCGGGCTTCGCTGGAGCGGACGCCCGGGCTGGCTGAACGGCTCTTTGTGGAGAGCGAGTTGCTGTTGCCGAGTGGTGAGCGACGGGGTGCTGCCTCGCTCGCGGCTCGCTTCGCGGCGAAGGAGGCGCTGGCCAAGGCGTTGGGCGCCCCGGCCGGCTTGCACTGGACCGACGCCGAGGTCTACGTCGAGAGCAGCGGGCAGCCGCGGCTGCGGGTGAAGGGGACGGTGGCGGCCCGCGCGGCCGAGCTGGGGATTCGGTCGTGGCATGTCTCGCTGAGCCATGACGCGGGGGTGGCCTCGGCTGTGGTGGTGGCGGAGGGGTAGCCCGGCCGGCGGGCGCGTCCACGGCTGGGGCTGTGGTTCGGGGTGCCGTACGGGAGACTCGACCGTATGCGTACTGCGTACAGCGTGGAGACCGTGAGGACTGCTGAGCGGGAGCTGATGGCCAGGCTTCCGGAGGGTGCCCTGATGCAGCGGGCGGCTGCCGGACTTGCCGCCGCCTGCGGGCAATTGCTGGGGCGGGTGTACGGCAGCCGGGTCGTGCTGCTGGTGGGCAGTGGCGACAACGGGGGCGACGCCCTCTACGCCGGAGCCCGGCTCGCGCGGCGCGGAGCGGGTGTCACCGCGGTGCTGCTCGCGCCCGAACGGACTCATGGCGGTGGGCTGCTCGCGCTGCGGCGGGCTGGTGGCACGGTGGCCCCCTCCGGCACCGCTGAGGAGGCGATCCGGCGGGCCGATCTCGTCCTCGACGGGATCGTCGGGATCGGGGGCAAGGGCGGACTCCGGCCCGACGCGGCCGCGCTGGTCGGGGTCGTCGACGATTCCCGCGCCGCCGTCGTCGCCGTCGATCTGCCCAGCGGGGTCGAGGCGGACACCGGCGAGGTGCGCGGCGCCGCTGTCCGCGCCGACCTGACGGTCACTTTCGGGACGCACAAGCCGGGGCTGCTGATCGACCCGGCGCGGGAGTACGCCGGGTCGGTGCGGCTCGTCGACATCGGGCTCGAACTGCCGGACGAGCCCGAGCTGGAGGCACTACAGCACGCGGATGTCGCGGCGCGGCTCCCGGTGCCGGGGGCGGAGAGCGACAAGTACCGGCGGGGCGTCGTCGGGATCGCCGCCGGGTCGGCCCGGTATCCCGGGGCGGCCGTGCTCGCCGTGGCGGGGGCGTTGAGGGGTGGGGCGGGGGCCGTGCGGTACGTGGGGCCGGCGGCGGACGCGGTGCTCGCCCGCTTCCCCGAGACCCTGGTGTCCGACCAGGGGCCCGCGAAGGCGGGGCGCGTGCAGGCGTGGGTGGTGGGGCCCGGGGTCGGGGACGACGCGTCGGGCGTGGCGGAGGCGCTGGCGGCGGATGTGCCTGTGCTGTTGGACGCGGACGGGTTGCGGCTGGCCTCGCGGGAGGCGGTACGGGGGCGGGGGGCGCCGACCTTGATGACTCCGCATGCCGGGGAGGCGGCGGCGCTGCTCGGGGTTGCGCGGGGGGCGGTCGAGGGGGGTCGGCTGGCCGCCGTGCGGGAGCTTGCGGGGGTGTATGGGGCGACTGTGCTGCTCAAGGGGTCGACCACGGTGGTGGCCGATGCGGGGGGTGGGGTTGTGCGGGTGAATTCGACTGGGACCGGGTGGCTTGCCACTGCGGGGAGTGGGGACGTGTTGTCGGGGCTTTCTGGGTCGTTGCTTGCGGCTGGGCTGTCGGCCCTCGATGCCGGGAGTGTTGCCGCGTATCTGCATGGGCTTGCGGGGCGGTTTGCTGCGGATGGGGCGCCTGTGGGGGCTCATGATGTGGCTGATGCGATTCCGGAGGCCTGGCGGGATGTGTCTGGCTGAGTGGGTGGTTTTTTTCGCCCCCTCCGCCCCTTCCCGTCCCGTTTCTGGGGGCTGCCGCCCCCAGGCCCCCGCTTCGGCCTGGACGGCCTCGTCCTCAAACGCCGGACGGGCTGAAGGTGCCCGGCCGGCGCTGAAAGCCTGAGCCCCAGGCTGAAAGCCTTCGCCCCCGCCTAACGGGCGACCCCCTCCGCGCGGCTCACCCGCCACCGCCGTTCCGTTGCGTATGGCTGATCGCATGATCAGCAGACGAATGACTTGTCGTGGGATTGCGGTGATGCTTGCCGCGGTGACTGTGCTGCCTGTCGGGGTGGCGTATGCGGAGCCTGTTCCTCCTGCTTCTGGGCCGGAGGCGGAGCTTGTGCCCGGGGTGGCGCCGGGGCCGTATCAGCCGTGGCAGATCGACACGCCTGACCAGGTGCTGGCGCCGAAGGTGTACGCGCCGACTGCCGCGGAGGACGCGGTCGAGCCGCGGGACGCCATGGAGGGGACGTACGCGCTCGTCGAGTACGTGCCGCTCGGGGACGCCGCCGCGAAGGTGGCGTGCAGCAAGCAGACCGGGCCCTACCAGCGGCAGGTCGAGCGGTGGCTGAAGCTGAAGGTGGACGGGAAGCAGTCCGGCGCCGACTGTCTCGCCATCCGTGGCTTCCAGACGAAGCACAAGATCAAGCCGAGCATCGGTTTCGCCGGGCCCGTCACCTGGGCCCAGATGCAGTTGCTGTCGGCGAAGAAGAACCCGAACGCGGCCAAGAAGTGTCCCGTCCGGTCGTACCGCGTGGCCTGTGTGGATCTCACCCGTCAGCTCACCTGGGTGCAGAAGGGCAAGAAGGTCGTGTACGGGCCGGTGCCGATGAGGAGTGGGCGGGCCGGGTACGGGACGCGGACCGGGTGGAAGAAGATCTACTGGAAGCACAAGAACCACTGGTCGACGCTCTACAACAGCCCCATGCCGTACAGCCAGTTCTTCGACGGCGGACAGGCCTTCCACGCCGTCTACGGCAGCATCCACACCACGGTCGGCTCGTGGGGCTGTGTCAATTTGCGGCTCGCCGACGCACGCAAGCTGTGGGGCGTCCTCAAGAAGGGCGACCGGGTTTATGTGTGGGGTCGCAGGGCCGGTTCCTGAGAGCGACCGGTGTCGGGGTGCTGTCAGACGCCTCTGAGACACTGGAGGCGCTATGAACGAGACAGCACCCCTGCGCGCCCGCGCCGAGATCGATCTGGCCGCCCTCCGGGCCAACGTGCGGACTCTGCGCGCCCATGCGCCGTCCGCTGCCGTGATGGCCGTGGTCAAGTCCGACGCGTACGGCCATGGCGCGGTCCCGTGTGCCCGCGCGGCGCGCGAGGCGGGTGCCACCTGGCTCGGCACGGCCACCCCCGAAGAGGCACTCGCGCTGCGGGCGGCGGGGCTGCCGGGGCGCATCATGTGCTGGCTCTGGACGCCCGGCGGCCCCTGGGCCCAGGCCATCGAGGCCGACCTCGACGTGTCGGTGAGCGGTCTGTGGGCGCTGGAGGAAGTCATCCGGGCGGCGCGCGACGTCGGCGACCCCGCCCGCGTCCAGCTCAAGGCCGACACCGGACTCGGGCGGGGCGGCGCTCAGCCCGCCGACTGGCCCGAACTCGTCGCACAGGCCCTGCGCGCCGAGGCCGACGGGCTGATCACCGTCACCGGCCTCTGGTCGCACTTCGCCTGCGCCGACGAACCCGGCCACCCCTCCATCCAGGCCCAACTCACCCTTTTCCGCGAGCTGGTGGCGTACGCCGAGGAGCGGGGCGTCCGCCCCGAGGTGCGGCACATCGCCAACTCGCCCGCCACGCTGACCCTTCCCGAGAGCCACTTCGACCTCGTACGCACGGGAATCGCGGTCTACGGCCTCTCGCCGAGCCCCGAGATCGGCACCCCGGCCGACTTCGGGCTGCGCCCGGTGATGACGCTGAGCGCGTCGATCGCGCTGGTGAAGCAGGTCGAAGGGGGTCACGGCGTCAGCTACGGGCATCACTACATCACCCCCGGCGCCACGACCCTTGGCCTAGTGCCCGTCGGCTACGCGGACGGCATCCCGCGGCACGCCTCCGGCACCGGACCCGTGCTGGTCGGCGGCAAGCTGCGAACGGTCGCCGGGCGGATCGCGATGGACCAGTTCGTCGTCGACCTAGGCGGGGACGAGCCGGAAGTGGGTACCGAAGCGGTGCTGTTCGGGCCCGGCGACCGGGGCGAGCCGACCGCCGAGGACTGGGCACGGGCCGCGGGCACCATCGTGTACGAAATCGTCACCCGGATCGGAACCCGCGTACCTCGTGTCTACGTGAAGGTGAATGACGAACAAAACGGGTAACAGCGAAGAGGTGCGTAGCGAACAGGTGTGCGGCGTGAGCGCGCCAGGACCCCGAACAGTGCAGAAACCGGCGAAGAGGAGCGGGAAGTGAGCGAGAGCAACGCGGAGGCCGTCGCGGATGCGGCCTCGGCGGTCGCCGCCTCCGTCGGGAACTGGCGCAAGGGAGCCGGTATCGCGGGCGTCGCCATAGGCGTGGTCGCGGCGGGTGCCGCCGCCGGAGTCGCCATAGAGCGGCTCACGGTCGGCCGCGGCATGCGGGAACGGGCCCGGCTCGCCCTCGACTCGGCGGGACCGTACGGCGCGCTGCGCGGCACTCCCGGCAAGGCGTACGCGGACGACGGCACGGAGCTGTACTACGAGGTCGACGACGTCGAGACAGAGGCCCCGCTGGGCGGCCGCCGTCGGCGTCTCTTCGGCCGCAAGGCCCCGGTCCCCGTCACCGTCGTCTTCAGCCACGGCTACTGCCTCAACCAGGACTCCTGGCACTTCCAGCGAGCCGCGCTGCGCGGAGTGGTGCGCACGGTGCACTGGGACCAGCGCAGCCACGGGCGGTCCGGGCGGGGCGTCGCGCAGGTCAAGGACGGGAAGCCGGTCACCATCGACCAGCTCGGCGAGGACCTCAAGGCCGTCATCGACGCGGCCGTGCCCGAGGGGCCGATCGTGCTGGTCGGGCACTCCATGGGCGGCATGACGGTGATGGCGCTGGCCGACCAGTACCCCGACCTCATCCGTGACCGGGTCGTCGCCGCCGCACTCGTCGGTACGTCGTCGGGGCGGCTCGGCGAGGTCAACTTCGGGCTGCCCGTCGCCGGCGTCAACGCGGTGCGGTGGGCGCTGCCCGGTGTGCTGAGGGCGCTTGGGCAGCAGGCCGCCCTGGTGGAGCGGGGGCGGCGGGTCACGGCGGATCTGTTCGCCGGGATCATCAAGCGGTACTCGTTCGCGAGCAAGGACGTCGACCCGGCGGTCGAGCGGTTCGCCGAGCGGATGATCGAGGGCACGCCGATCGACGTGGTCGCCGAGTTCTACCCGGCGTTCACCGAACACGACAAGACCGCGGCGCTCGTGCACTTCGCGGACATGCCCGTGCTCGTCCTCGCCGGCGTCAAGGACCTGGTGACCCCGAGCGAGCACAGTGAGGCGATCGCGGACCTGCTGCCGGACGCCGAGTTGGTGCTCGTCCCCGACGCCGGACACCTCGTGATGCTGGAGCACCCCGAGGTCGTCATAGACCGTCTCGCCGACCTCCTGATGCGCGCGGGAGCCGTCCCGGCAGGGGCTACCGTTGGTGGCTATGGAACGGCAAGCAGCACCGCACAACCCGGCTGAGCCCACCGCGGGGGGCGTCGGCGTCCAGATCACCGTCAACTCCCCGGAGCAGATGCGCGACTTGGGTCTCCGCCTGGCCAAGCTGCTGCGCGCGGGCGACCTGGTGATGCTGAACGGCGAGCTCGGCGCGGGCAAGACGACGCTGACGCGCGGCCTCGGTGAGGGGCTCGGGGTGCGAGGCGCGGTCACCTCGCCGACCTTCGTCATCGCGCGCGTGCACCCCTCCCTCGGCGAGGGTCCGCCGCTCGTCCACGTGGACGCGTACCGCCTCGGCGGCGGGCTCGACGAGATGGAGGACCTCGATCTCGACGTCTCGCTGTCCGACTCGGTGATCGTCGTGGAGTGGGGCGAGGGCAAGGTCGAGGAGCTGACCGACGACCGGCTGCATGTCGTCATCCACCGGGCGGTGGGCGACACCACCGATGAGGTACGGCACGTGACGCTGACCGGGCTCGGCGGGCGCTGGGCGACGGCCGATCTGAGCGCGCTCTCGGCCTGAACTCGCGTGCCGTCAGCCTTGAACACGTGTGCCCTCGGACCGAACACCGACGCGCTCAGCCTGGAGACAGGGGGCGCGTCGGTTTTTTCGTACATTCGAATTCTTCGTACATTCGAATAACGTTCCGACAAGACGTCGGCAAGATGTTGCGTTTCGCGTCCTGGGCGTGGTCACATGGACATCAGTCCGTGGTTAGGTCTACCTAACCATGGTGGCCCCCGAAGCTCCAGGAGGCGTCCATGTCGGCTTCAGAACGGTCGGCTTCAGAACGTGACGTGCCGGCGCAGCAGCCGCGGGTGGCCGTCGGGGTGTCGATGCGGGATCTGCTGGCGTCTTGCGTTCTCGCCGAGGTGGTGTCGCGGGCGCCGCGCGCGCCACTGCCCGAGGTGTCCGGGCCCGCCGGTGTCGAACAGCCCTGTCGGGCCGCGTAGCCCTTCCTTGCAGGGCGGCTACTGAACCACTACGACCTTCACGCCCACCGTCGCGAAGTTCCACATCGCGTCGCCGTCCTTGCGGGACTCGCGGATGCCGCCGAGCTTCTTGGCGGGGTCCGGGGCGGTTGTCGAGCCGTTGAGGGCCGCGCTGAAGCCGATCGCGATGCCGTCGACCGTCGTGAACCGTACGACGTGCTCGATCTGGACCCCGTCCGAACCGGTGACCGCGTTGGCGCGGGTCGTGACGGCGTACGTGCCGGCGACCGGGTCCACCGTGCCGGGCGTGACCTCGAAGGTGCGCTGCACCTTGTTGTTCGCGGCGACCAGCCACACACGGTCGTTCGCGGTCGCGTAGACGACGCGCTCACCGGTGCCGGACGCGGTGGGCAGCGCGTTCGGGTTCGTCGTGCCCCCGGGGGTCTTCGAGGCGGAGGCCTTGGGCGTCGCGCTCTTGTCCGCTTTGCCCAGGGTGTCCGGCACGCTCGCGGACGCCTGGTAGGCGAGGAAACTGACCCCGGCGATCGCCGCCACGGTGAGCCCGGCCACGATTCCCGAGCTGCTCCTAGCCACCTTGTACGCCCACCTTTCGAACCACGTTCTTACCCTGTACGTCGCTTGTGGTGACGGTAGCAGCAGGCACCCGGCAGACCGGGGCGGCCATACGTCCGGCTCGGGCGCCGTAGGCTGTTTGCGTGCTCTTGCTCGCTCTGGATACCGCCACTCCCGCCGTGACCGTCGCCCTGCACGACGGCACATCCGTCATCGCCTCGTCGAGTCAGGTGGACGCGCGTCGGCACGGGGAGCTGCTGCTGCCGGCCGTCGACCGGGTGCTCGCCGAGGCGGATCTGCGCCTCGACGCCGTCACCGGCATCGTGGTCGGCGTCGGCCCCGGCCCCTACACCGGGCTGCGCGTCGGGCTCATGACCGCCGACACCTTCGCTCTCGCGCTCGGCGTGCCCGCGTACGGCCTCTGCACCCTCGACGGGCTCGCGTACGCGGCCGACATCGAGGGCCCCTTCGTCGTGGCGACCGACGCACGGCGCAAGGAGGTCTACTGGGCGCGGTACGCCGATCCCCGTACCCGCGTGTCGGAGCCCGCCGTGGACCGGCCCGCGGACCTGGACCTCGGCGGTCTGCCCGCGGTCGGGGCGGGCGCGCTGCTCTACCCCGACACCTTCCCGGACGCCCGCGCGCCGGAGTACGTCTCGGCCGCCGCGCTGGCCTCCCTGGCCGCGGAGAAGCTCGCGGCGGGCGAGGAACTGGCGGCCCCCCGGCCGCTCTACCTGCGCCGCCCGGACGCCCAGGTGCCCAAGAACTACAAGGTGGTCACCCCCAAGTGACCGCCCACCCGTCTCCAGACCACCGCCCCTCAACGACGCCGCCGCACGGCGGCCCTCCCACATTGCGCGAGATGCGCTGGTGGGACATCGATCCCGTACTGGAGCTGGAGAAGGATCTCTTCCCCGAGGACGCCTGGTCGCGGGGGATGTTCTGGTCCGAGCTGGCCCATTCGCGTGGGCCGGAGGCGACGCGGCGCTATCTCGTGGCCGAGGAGGACGGGCACCTCTTCGGGTACGCGGGACTCGCGGCCTCCGGCGATCTGGGTGACGTACAGACGATCGCCGTACGCCGCGAGCAGTGGGGCACCGGGCTCGGCGGACGGCTGCTGACCGAACTGCTGCGGGCCGCGACCGCGTTCGAGTGTGCCGAGGTGCTGCTCGAGTGCCGGGTGGACAACGTCCGCGCGCAGAAGCTGTACGAGCGCTTCGGCTTCGAGGCCATCGGGTTCCGGCGCGGCTACTACCAGCCGGGGAACATCGACGCCCTCGTGATGCGCCTCAACGACCCTTCCACCTCAGTAAACGGCGTACAAGGAACCGAGATCAATGGTTGAGAGCAATGGCTGACGAACCGCTCGTCCTCGGCATCGAGACCTCCTGCGACGAGACCGGTGTCGGCATCGTCCGCGGCACCACGCTCCTCGCCGACGCCATCGCGTCGAGCGTCGACGAGCACGCGCGTTTCGGCGGGGTCGTGCCCGAGGTCGCCTCGCGGGCGCACCTCGAAGCCATGGTGCCGACCATCGAGCGCGCCCTGAAGGAGGCGGGGGTCGCCGCTTCGGACCTGGACGGGATCGCCGTGACCGCCGGGCCCGGGCTCGCGGGCGCGCTGCTCGTCGGGGTCTCGGCGGCGAAGGCGTACGCGTACGCGCTGGGCAAGCCGCTGTACGGCGTGAACCATCTCGCCTCGCACATCTGCGTGGACCAGCTGGAGCACGGCCCGCTGCCCGAGCCGACCATGGCGCTGCTCGTCTCCGGCGGTCACTCCTCGCTGCTGCTCTCGACCGACATCACGTCCGACGTACGGCCGTTGGGCGCGACCATCGACGACGCGGCCGGCGAGGCCTTCGACAAGATCGCGCGGGTGCTGAACCTCGGTTTCCCGGGCGGCCCTGTCATCGACCGGTACGCGAAGGAGGGCGACCCGAAGGCGATCGCGTTCCCGCGCGGGCTCACCGGGCCGCGCGACGCGGCGTACGACTTCTCCTTCTCCGGCCTGAAGACCTCGGTGGCCCGCTGGATCGAGGCCAAGCGGGCGGCGGGGGAGGAGGTGCCGGTGCGCGATGTCGCCGCGTCCTTCCAGGAGGCGGTGGTGGACGTGCTGACACGCAAGGCCGTACGGGCCTGCAAGGACCAGGGCGTCGACCACCTCATGATCGGCGGCGGGGTGGCCGCCAACTCCCGGCTGCGGGTGCTCGCCCAGGAGCGGTGCGAGGCCGCCGGGATCCGGCTGCGGGTGCCGCGGCCGAAGCTGTGCACGGACAACGGCGCGATGGTGGCCGCGCTGGGCGCCGAGATGGTGGCGCGGAACCGGACCGCCTCCGACTGGGATCTGTCGGCGGATTCGTCGCTGCCGGTGACGGACACGCATGTGCCGGGGCGCGGGCATTCTCATGACGACGCGCATTCTCACGACCACGTGCATGAGGTAAGCAAGGAGAACCTGTACCCGTGAGCGTCGCGCTGATGTGGGAGGCGCGGGCCGTCTCCGGGCGGGGCGCGGAGTTGCTCGACTGGGTGCGGGAGCAGGAGTTGGCGGCTCCGCCACTGCGTCAGGAGATCTTCCGGGCGCCGCAGGACCGTGTGCTCGTCATCACGTGGTGGGACGCGCCCTACGACGCCGAGCTGCCCGAACTGCCGGAGCCGGACGGTGAGTTGGTCGGCCGAGCCGTCCATCGGTGGCGGTTCGAGTCGGTGTCCTGACGCCTGTCCGGCATGCCTCCGTTTCAGGCTGGGCTTCCGGGCGTGACACTGGGCTGAGTTTTTCGCGTTCGGGTCTTAGGCACGCCTGAGAAGTCTGAGATTTTCCGAAGGAAACCCCAGAAGAGGTTCCTGCTCGTAATAATTCGGACTTATGTTCCTCCGCGTGACTTCTGAAGACGAGCGCGGGGACGACAACGAGGGCGTCGGGAGACGCGGGGGCCGGCGGCGTGGCCTGCTGAAAGCCGCCGGCATCGTGCTCGCCGGCGCCCTCGTACTCTCCGCCGCGGGGGCGGGCTGGATCTACTGGCACCTGAACCAGAACATCAGGAGCGTCGACATCAACAGCGCGCTCGGCGACGACCGCCCGCCGAAGGTCGTGTCGACCCCCTCGGCAGGCGCTTCCGCCTCGGCGTCCGCGACCCCGCTCCCCAGCGGGGCGCTCAACATCCTGGTCCTCGGCTCCGACTCCCGCAGCGGTGACGAGAACGCGGCGCTGGGCGGCGGCAGCAGCGCGGGTGCCCGCTCGGACACCGCGATGGTCTTCCACATCGACGAGGGCCGTACGGCGGCCACGGTGGTCAGCATCCCGCGCGACACCCTGGTCACCCGCCCGTCGTGCCCCACCTCCTCCGGCGGGACGACCTCGGTGGCGTACGGCTCGATGTTCAACAGCGCGTACTCGGTGGGCGGTCCGGTCTGCGCCGTGAAGACGGTCGAGTCGATCACGAACGTCCGCATGGACCACTTCATCGAGATCGACTTCTCCGGCTTCGCCGACCTCGTGGACGCGCTCGGCGGCGTCACGGTCACGACGGACGAGGACATCGACGACGAGGACAGCCACCTGAAGCTGGAGGCCGGCGAGCACCACCTCGACGGCGCCCAGGCGCTGGCCCTCGCCCGCACCCGGCACGGCATAGGCGACGGCAGCGACCTGGGCCGCATAGGCCTCCAACAGACGCTGGTGAAGGCCCTGTTGGAGCAGATCTCCGCGACCGACCTGCTCACCGACCCCGCCAAGCTCTACAAGGTCGCCGACACGGTCACCGGCAGCCTCACGACAGACACCGGCCTCGACTCGCTGACCGAGCTGATGAGCCTCGGCCAGAGCCTGAGGTCGCTGCCCTCGGACGCGCTCAAGACGGTCACGATGCCGGTGGTGACGGCGGCCTCGGACCCGAACAGGGTGGTGGCGAACGAGCCGGAGGCGAGCGAGCTGTGGGAGTCGCTCAGGTGACGGCGTGGCCCTTTCGGGGGACTGCTTACGCGGCCATGGGTATCGCCGGCTACCTGTTGATCGACAGGGAGGCTGCGGCTGTCACGGTGTATTCAGATCCGGAAGACGGCACATACCGCTCGGGTACCGCTCGGCCTTTCGGCGCCGCGATCGAGCTGCCCGATTCCGTCGGCTTCACCCTGGTCACCGAGAATCTGAAGGACTTCGCCGACTGAGCAAACTCCGGCAGCGCTCCAGTCAGGCCCCGGACGTCTAGGAGTCCCGCCGCAGCGCCCCGTCCACCACTGCCCGCAGCTGCACCGTCACGTCGTACCCCTCCGTCAGGTCCTCCCACCGGTCCGACAGGGCTGTCAGGTAGGGGAGTTCAGCAGCGTCCTCGTCCTTCAGCAGGGCGGGGAAGTGCCGCTTGCGGTCCGGCTCCGCCGCCCGGCGGTCGACGGCTCGGCGGAAGACGAGGTCGCCGTACACGCAGTACCAGATGGTGCGGTACGCGCGGACCGCCTCGTCGGGAGTGAGACCGCAGGCGACGGCGGAGGCGATGATCTCCTCGACCATCCACAGCGCGCCCCTGTCCGTGAGGTCGCCGAGACCCAGGACCTCGACCACCCAGGGCATGCTGCGCAGCACCGCGTGCATGTGGAGGGCGGTGGCGAGGGCTCGGTCGCGCGGGTCCTCGGGCAGCGCGGGGCGCGGGACCGTGGCCGCCATGCCGGACAGGGTGAGCATCAGCAACTCGTCCTTGTCGCGTACGTGGTGGTAGAGCGCCATCGGCGTCGTGCCGACCTCCTTGGCAACCCGGCGCATGGAGACGGCGTCGACGCCCTCCTCCCGGATGATCCGCCGGGCCACGTCGACGATCTGCGATGCCTCGATGCGGCGCGGGCGCCCCACTGTCTTGGGCCCGCGCTCCGCACTCCCTTTTTCTGCCACGGGAGCATTCTCCCCCGTTGAATTTCTATACGCGTATAGTAACCTGCCTCGCATGGTGAACTCGCAGATACAGCAAGCTCGTTGGCGAGCCGGGCTCATGCCCGTACTCCTCGCCGTGCAGTTCCTCGTCTCGCTCGACATGTCCGTCGTCAATGTCGCGCTGCCGGCCATCGGCAGCGACCTCGGATTCGGCGGCGAGTCGCTGACCTGGGTCGTCAACGCCTACGCGCTCACATTCGGCGGCCTGCTCATGCTCGGCGGGCGGCTCGCCGACATCGTCGGCCGGCGACGGGTGCTCATGGGCGGCTTCGCGGTCTTCGGCGCCGCGAGCCTCGCAGGCGGACTCGTCGGCTCGCCGGGGGAGTTGATTGCCGCGCGCGCCGTGCAGGGTGTCGGCGCTGCCTGTCTGGCCCCCGTCGCGCTCGCCCTCATCACCGCCAACTACCCGGCGGGGGCGGCCCGTTCACGCGCACTCGGGCTGTGGGGCGCGGCCGGTGCGGTCGGCGGTGCGGTCGGGGTGCTCGCGGGCGGCCTGCTCACCGACTGGGCGGGCTGGCGCGCGGTCATGCTCATCAACGTGCCGGTGGTGATCGCCGCCCTGGCGGTAGCCCGGTACGCCGTCCCCACCGACCGGCATACGGGGACGAGGGAGCGGCTCGACCTGGCGGGCGCCCTGCTGGTCACGGCCGGGACGACCGCACTCGTCTTCGGACTGGTTCGCACGCAGGCGTCCGGCTGGACGGCCGGACCGACCCTCGGCACCCTCGCCGGGGCGGTCCTGCTCTTCGGCGCCTTCGCCATCACGGAGGCGCGCGTACGGCGCCCGCTGCTGCGACTCGGGATCCTGGCCGGTGGCCCGGTGCTCGCCGCTAACGTCTTCACCCTGCTGATGTCGGCGGGCCAGATCGCCGCCTTCTACTTCACCTCGCTCTACATGCAGCAGGTGCTCGGGTATGGGCCCACGGCCACCGGGTACGCGTTCCTGCCGTTCTGCGCGGGCATCGTCGTGGGCTCGGCCCTCGCCACCCGCCTGATGGGGCGAGTCGGCGCGCGGGCGCTGCTGGTGGCGGGCGGGCTGCTGGGCGCGGCCGGGTTCGCGTGGTTCGCGCTTGCCGTGGCGGTCGACGGAGGCTTCTGGCTGTCGGTGCTCGGGCCGTCCGCCGTGGCGAGTGTCGGCATCGGGATGTGCTTCGTACCGGTGGGGACTGCCGCCACGACGGGGGTGGCCGCGCCAGAGACCGGGATGGCCTCCGGGCTGCTCAACAGCTCGCGTCAGGTCGGCGGAGCCGTGGGGCTCGCGGTGTTGGTCACGGTCGCGGCGAGCGCGACGGGAGCCGGTCCCGCAGGGCGCGTGCAGGGGTTCTCGGCGGCCTTCTGGCTGACCTCCGGGCTGCTGGCCGCGGCGTCCGTGGCGGCCGCCGTGCTGCACGGGAAGCCGCAACGGCGGCTGCGACCTGCGAAAACGCTCCCTGGGGAAGAAATCTCGAAAGTTTCCGGAGACAGTGTCGAGACAGGCGTCTCCCGTTCGACGCATGAGTGAGAGGCAGGGACTGTCCCCGCCCGCTGCTGAAGGAGTCACCATGCCGCGTTACCTGTCGATGGTCCGTATCGACGAGGCCAATGCCCCCGCCGAGGGCCCCAGCCCCGAGCTGATGCAGCGGATGGGGGAGCTGATCGAGGAGATGACGAAGGCGGGCGTGATGCTGGACACCGCCGGGCTCACGCCCACCTCGCAGGGCACCCGGGTCCGCTGGGAGAAGGGTGAACTGACCGTCACCGACGGCCCGTTCACCGAGTCCAAGGAGGTCGTCGGCGGCTACGCGCTCATCCAGGCCAAGGACAAGGCCGAGGCGATCGAGTGGACCAAGCGCTTCCTCAGGGTCCACGAGGAGCACTGGACGGTCACGTCCGAGGTGCGGGAGATCGCGGAGGGCTGAGCGGTTCCTTGGCCTACGGCCGCCGGGTGTCTGATGGGGGGCTTTGACATCCTCCCCCTCTTGACAGAGGGGGATTTCAACCCAGGTGGGTTGAGGTTCACGGGCGTTCGAACGGCGGGTGGCCGTTGTCGCCCCTCCGGCACGGGTTGAGCGCCCGGGGCTTGCGCCCTGTCCTGCCGCGACGTTGGTTGCTGCATTTGTGTCTGCGTTGCAGGTGAAACCGCAGGACGAACAGACGAACTCGGCTTGGCTCTTGCGCGAGTTCTTGTCGATCCATCCGCATTCGCTGCACCGCAGGGAGGTGTAGGGGGCGGGGACGTCTTCGACCCGGTGGGGGGCCTTGTGTTCGGTGCGTTGCCGGAGCAGGCCCCATCCCTGGGCGAGAATCGCCCGGTTCAGCCCGGCCTTCTGGCGGACCCGCTTGCCCGGCTCCTCGACGGTTCCCTTCGCTGAGCGCGTCATGTTTTTGATGTTCAGTTTCTCGAACCGCACCAGATCGTAGGTACGGGCGAGCATGGTGCTGTTCTTCTCGCACCAGTCTTTGCGGCGGTTCGCCTCACGGGCTTTGAGTTTGGCGACCTTGGAATATTCGGCCGTCTTGGCGGGGCTGGCCTTGGGGGCGCGTGCGGCCCTGCGCTGGTGCTTGCGGATCTGCGCCCGCTCCCGAGTTGTGAACTGGGGGCAGTTGAGGTTGCGGCCGTCCGACAGTGCGGCAGTGATCTTCACGCCCCGGTCGATGCCGATGACCTCACCCGTACCGGGTGCGGCGATCGGCTCGGGGATGATCGCGAAGGCGACGTGCCACTGGCCGTTGCCGAAGGTCACACGGAAAGTCTTCGCCTGCGGCAGCCCGGCGCGGCTGAGGCGGAACCGGACCCAGCCACATCCGGGCACCTTGACCTGAGCCCACCTGCGATTGAGCCCCTGCACCACGACTGACCGGTTCATGACCTGCTTACCGGTCTTCGGACTGATCCTTGCCGTGCCGTCGTCGTTGAACTCCGGAACGCGGTCGGTCCCGATGACCCGAAAACCCTCATGCGTGAACTTCTTGCGCCAGGTCGGCTCACCGAACCCCGAGTTGAACTTCGCGGCCTTGGCCTTGGCGAAGTCCTTCAACGCCTGCTGCTGCACATCCGCGTTCCCCGACGCCAGCCAGTCATTGTCGCGGCGCGCTGCGGTGAGCTGCTTGCACTGTTCCGCGAAGCCCGGAGCGGCCTTCCGGCCCTTGGACCAGTGCGAATGCTGCTCGACGGCAAGGTTCCACACGTACCGGGCGGACGCACAGTGTTCGAGCATCTGCTGCTCCTGCTGCGCGTCGGGGTATATCCGGAACCTGGCCATGGCCCCACGCTAGCCCTACAATGGGGCCATGAACAAGCTGAACGTACGCCTCCCCGACGAACTCCGCGAACGGCTGGACACCCAGGCGGCTGCCGACCGGCGGTCTCTCAACTCCGAGATCATCTACCTGCTTGAGGTCGGGCTCGCCACCGTCTACGTGGACACCGAATCGCCCGGCGGCGATTCGGCTATACCCGCCCTGCTCCGCAGGGGCTCGCATTCACCCCGGCGCTAAGGGACCGGGCAGCCTGCGAGGAAACTAAGGTGAAACAGCAGCCCCCCATCACCGCGCCCGTGTCCGACGCAGCCGAAACCGTGGAGACGATCTTCCGGATCGAGTCCCCGCGCGTCATCGCCGGCGTCACCCGCATCGTCCGCGACGTCGGCATCGCTGAGGAGCTGGCGCAGGACGCCCTGGTCGCGGCGCTGGAGCAGTGGCCGCGGGACGGGGTACCGGACAACCCGGGCGCCTGGCTCACGGCCACGGCCAAGCACCGTGCGATCGATCTCGTACGCCGCCGGGAGCGGTATGCCTCCAAGCTGGCGGAGATCGGGCGTGACCTGGACACGACCACTCCTTTCGAGGAACCCGCCGACCCGGACGACATCGACGACGACCTGTTGCGGCTCGTCTTCACCACCTGCCACCCGGTCCTCTCCGCCGAGGCCCGCATCGCGCTCACCCTTCGGCTGCTCGGGGGCCTGACCACCCCCGAGATCGCCCGTGCCTTCCTCGCCCCCGAGGCGACGATCGCCCAGCGCATCGTGCGCGCCAAACGGAAACTGGCGACGAAGGGCGTCGCCTTCGAGGTGCCGTACGGCCCGGAGCGGGAGGCGCGCCTCGGGTCCGTCCTCGAGGTCATCTACCTGATCTTCAACGAGGGGTACGCGGCCACCGCGGGCGAGGACTGGCTGCGCCCCGCCCTGTGCGAGGACGCCCTGCGACTGGCCCGCGTGCTGGCCGAGTTGATGCCCAAAGAACCCGAAGTGCACGGCCTCGTGGCCCTATTGGAGCTCCAGGCGTCACGCGCGACCGCCCGCGCCGGTCCGTCGGGCGAGCCGGTCCTGCTCAAGGACCAGAACCGCCGCCGCTGGAACCGCATGTTGATCCGCCGAGGCTTCGCCGCCCTGGGCCGCGCGAACGCCGTCACCACCACGGGCCCCGGCCCGTACGCCCTCCAGGCCGCCATCGCCGCGAGTCACGCGCAGGCGTACGCGTACGAGGACACCGACTGGCGACAGATCGCCGCCCTGTACGGCCTCCTGGCCGCCCGATCCCCGTCTCCCGTGGTCGAGTTGAACCGCGCGGTCGCCGTCTCGATGGTGGACGGCCCGGCGCCCGCCCTGGAGATCATCGACACCCTCACCGCCGAACCCGCCCTCCGCGACTACCACTTGCTGCCCAGCGTCCGCGGTGATCTGCTCGCCCGGCTCGGGCGTACGGCTGAGGCGCGGGCGGAGTTCGAACGGGCGATCGCGCTGACGCGCAACGAGCAGGAGAGGGAGCTGCTGCGGGCGCGGATCCGTGAGCTGGACCCGCCGCAGTCCTGAGACGCCGAGGTCAGACCGTCAGCGGGTGCCCCACCAGCATCGTCGGCGCCCCCGCGACCCGGGTCAGGAACACCGTCGCCGAATGCGGACCCTGTGCCTTCGGCAGAACCTTGCGCCGCAATTCCTCCGGCTCGACGGCCGACCCCCGCTTCTTCACCGTCAGCACGCCCACCCCCCGCTCCCTCAGCAGCGCCTTCAACTTCTTCACGCCGAAGGGGAGTTGATCGGTGATCTCGTAACCGGCGGCGTACGGGGTCGCACGCGCCTTGTCCGCCGTGATGTACGCGATCGTCTCGTCGATCAGCCCGCCGTCCAGCTCCTCGGCCACCTCCGCGACCAGATGGGCACGGATGACGGCGCCGTCGGGCTCGTACAGATAGGGCCCGACGGTTCGCACCGCCGGGTCCGGCAGCCCGCGTCCCCGCACCTCGCGCGGCCCCGGCAGCAGTGTGGCCCGCACCAGCCCCGGCTCGGTGCCGAACCACAGCACCGCTTCCTTCACATCGCCGCCGTCCGAGATCCACTCGGCTTCCGCCTCTGCGGGAATCGCCTCGTGCGGGATACCGGGAGCGATCTTCAGGGCGGCGAGGGGAGCGTCCGAGGCGGCGCCGACGGCCCACGACAGGGGCGGTGAGTAAGCCTCCGGGTCGAAGATCCGGCCGCGGCCTCCCCGGCGCCCGGGGTCCACGAAGACGGCCTCGTACGCGGACACGTCCACCTCGGTGACGTCCGCCTCGCGCACCTCGATCAGGTCCGCGAGGCCGAGCGCGTCGGCGTTCGCGCGCGCCGCCGCCACGGTCAGCGGGTCCCGGTCGACGGCGAGGACCCGGATCCCGGCGCGGGCGAGCGCGATCGCGTCACCGCCGATGCCGGAGCAGAGGTCGGCGACCGAGCGGACGCCGAGGGTGCGCAGCCGCTGCGCGCGATGCGTCGCGACGGTCGTACGGGTCGACTGCTCCACCCCGTTGGGGGTGAAGAACATCCGCTCCGCGTCCCCGGCCCCGAACTTCGCCGCTGCCCGCTGTCGCAGCCGCGCCTGCCCGAGGGCCGCCGAGACCAGTTCGGCGGGGTGCTCGCGGCGCAGTCGGGTGGCGACGGCCAGTTCCCGCGCCGGATCGGTGCCGCGCACCTCGTCGAGCAGGGCGCGGCCCTCGGGGGTGAGGAGGTCGGCGAAGGAGGCGAGGGGGGACGGCGGATCCAGGTCGTTCACCGGGCCATTGTGGGCCAGTCGGTGGACGGTGTGCGTCCGGCCGCGGTGTCGTGGCCTCGTACGGGCTCTGCCCTGCGAGGATCCGGCGCCATGCGATCAGTAAGACAAAATTACAAAAACGGTATGAAATTGACGGCTGCCCGCGTCGGCATCGCCGCGCTCGCCCTCGTGACCGGCTGCGCCGGCGGCGCCGACTCCAGGTCCGTGAAACCGGCGCCAGGCCGTCAGGCGCCGCCCGCCCTCGACGCCGCCGCCAAGCTCCGCCTCGCGAAGGCCGCACAAGCCGCCGCGGTCAAGCGCTGGGGCCTGGCCAGGACGCCGCTCGCCGCGCCGGCGCCCCCGGCGAAGAAGCCGGTCATCGAGTTCCGCGACGGCTTCGAGGTCGAGGACGGGGAGGATCTGCCGCCGGTCTTCACGACCATCCCCACCAAGGACAAGGTCATCTTCCTCACCATCGACGACGGCGCCGAGAAGGACCCGGCGTTCCTGCGGATGATGAGCGACCTGAAGATCCCGTACACCGCCTTCCTCAGCGACTACCTGGTCAAGGAGGACTACGGGTACTTCCGCAAGATGCGCGACCGTGGCGTCGTACTCAACAACCACACCCTCCACCACCCCTACCTGCCCGGACTCTCCTACGAGCAGCAGAAGCGCGAGATCTGCGGCATGCAGGACGTGATGAAGAAGCAGTTCGGCAAGCGCCCGACGCTCTTCCGCCCGCCGTTCGGCAACTACAACGAGGACACCCTGCGCGCCGCCAAGTCCTGCGGTATCAAGGCCGCCCCGCTGTGGAACGAGGAGATCTTCGTCGACCACTGGGAGTACCGCGAGTGGGACCGCGATCTGCATCCCGGCGACATCGTCCTCACCCACTTCCGCGGCAAGGAGGACTGGAAAGGCACGATGCCCGACATGGTCCGCCGCTTCATGAAGATGGTGACCGACAAGGGGTACGCGGTGGCCCGCATCGAGGACTACTTGTGAGACCGCGGCCCTGCGGGATCGTCGCCGGACTGCTCGCCTGCGTGCTGCTGTCCGGCTGCGCCCAGTCCGTCGACCCGATCGAACGGCTGGGAAAGAAGGCGGCGCACGAGGTGAGCAAGGCGCGCTCGCACGGGCCGACCCTGGCGACGTACCGCCGCTGGGGGCTGTCCGTGCCGCTCGCCCCCGCACCGAAACCGTCCGCCCGGGCCGCGCCCGCCGCGGGCCCGGGCCTCGCGCCGGTCGTGGACCGCGTGCCCACCCGCGACAAGGTGGTCTTCCTGACGTACGACGACGGTGCCGAGCGCGATCCGCGGTTCGTCGACATGGTCCGTGAACTGCGGCTGCCGGTCAGCATGTTCCTCACGGACAGTGTGGTCGGGCCGGGGTACGGGCACTTCGCGCGGTTGCGGGCGGTCGGTGCGACCGTGCAGAACCACACCCTCGACCACCCCTCCCTGCGAGGCCTGCCGTACGTCGGCCAGCGCGCCGAGATCTGCGGCCAGCAGGACAAGCTCAAGCAGCGCTTCGGCATCCGCCCCCGCTTCCTGCGGCCCCCGTACGGGACGTACGACACCACCACGCTGCGTGCCGCCGCGGACTGCGGGATCGCGGCCGTCGTACGAGGGCGGGACGCCGGCGACGACGCGCCGCTGCAGACCGGCGACATCCTGTCCGGCTTCGACGAACCGAACCTCACGGAGGCGACGGTCCGACTGCTGCGCCGGGTCCAGGCGGAGGGGTTCACGGCGGCGCGGCTGGAGGACTACCTCTGACGTATTCAGGGGTATCCGCGGGCATCCAGGGGCTGTGATTTTCACGGGTCGCCAGGCGCCGCGTTGGCACTCCGCTTGACCGAGTGCTAATCGCAGTCATAGTCTCGGGTCTGGCACTCCCCCCTGGAGAGTGCCAATGACGACAGGTAGATCCGGCTCCCGCGACGACGGGTCCACCTGGTCGCCACCTCAGACAGTTAACCCCGTGAGATCTCCGAAGGGGGAGGTCGGATCGTGACGACCACCAGCTCCAAGGTTGCCATCAAGCCGCTCGAGGACCGCATTGTGGTCCAGCCGCTCGAAGCCGAGCAGACCACGGCCTCTGGCCTGGTCATCCCGGACACCGCGAAGGAGAAGCCCCAAGAGGGCGTCGTCCTTGCGGTGGGCCCGGGCCGTTTCGAGGACGGTAACCGTCTTCCGCTCGATGTCGCTGTCGGCGACATCGTGCTGTACAGCAAGTACGGCGGCACCGAGGTGAAGTACAACGGCGAGGAGTATCTCGTCCTCTCGGCTCGCGACGTGCTCGCGATCATCGAGAAGTAATTCACCCCGGTTCCCAACCGGTTTTGTAGTGAACTGCGCCCCTGGCCCCCCGCGACCGCAAGTAGTCGGGCGTCGGGGGCGCCGTTCGTTCTCCCCAGATTTTCCAGAGTTTCGAGAGGGCTGAATCGCTCCCATGGCGAAGATCCTGAAGTTCGACGAGGACGCCCGTCGCGCCCTCGAGCGCGGCGTCAACAAGCTTGCCGACACGGTCAAGGTGACGATCGGCCCCAAGGGCCGCAACGTCGTCATCGACAAGAAGTTCGGCGCTCCCACCATCACCAACGACGGCGTCACCATCGCCCGCGAGGTCGAGCTCGACGACCCGTACGAGAACCTCGGTGCCCAGCTGGTGAAGGAGGTGGCGACCAAGACCAACGACATCGCGGGTGACGGTACGACCACCGCCACCGTGCTCGCCCAGGCGCTCGTACGCGAGGGCCTCAAGAACGTCGCCGCCGGCGCGTCCCCCGCCCTCCTCAAGAAGGGCATCGACGCCGCGGTCAAGGCCGTGTCCGAGGAGCTCCTCGCGACCGCCCGTCCGATCGAGGACAAGGCCGACATCGCGGCCGTCGCCGGTCTGTCCGCTCAGGACAGCCAGGTCGGCGAGCTCATCGCCGAGGCGATGGACAAGGTCGGCAAGGACGGTGTCATCACCGTCGAGGAGTCCAACACCTTCGGTCTGGAGCTGGAGTTCACCGAGGGGATGGCCTTCGACAAGGGCTACCTGTCGCCGTACTTCGTGACGGACCAGGAGCGTATGGAGGCCGTCCTGGAGGACCCGTACATCCTCATCCACCAGGGCAAGATCTCCTCCATCCAGGACCTGCTGCCGCTGCTTGAGAAGGTCATCCAGGCAAACGCCTCGAAGCCGCTGCTGATCATCGCCGAGGACGTCGAGGGCGAGGCCCTGTCGACCCTGGTCGTGAACAAGATCCGCGGCACCTTCAACGCCGTCGCGGTGAAGGCCCCCGGCTTCGGCGACCGCCGCAAGGCGATGCTGGGCGACCTCGCCACCCTCACCGGCGGCCAGGTCGTCGCCGAAGAGGTCGGCCTCAAGATCGATCAGATCGGTCTGGACGTGCTGGGCACCGCCCGCCGTGTCACGATCACCAAGGACGACACCGTGGTCGTCGACGGCGGCGGCGACTCCTCCGAGGTCGTGGGCCGCGTCAACCAGATCAAGGCCGAGATCGAGAACACCGACTCCGACTGGGACCGCGAGAAGCTGCAGGAGCGCCTCGCGAAGCTGGCCGGCGGCGTGTGCGTGATCAAGGTCGGCGCCGCCACCGAGGTGGAGCTCAAGGAGAAGAAGCACCGTCTGGAGGACGCCATCTCCGCGACCCGCGCCGCGGTCGAAGAGGGCATCGTCTCCGGTGGTGGCTCCGCGCTCGTCCACGCCGTCAAGATCCTCGAGGGCAACCTCGGCAAGACCGGCGACGAGGCCACGGGTGTCGCGGTCGTCCGCAAGGCCGCTGTCGAGCCGCTGCGCTGGATCGCCGAGAACGCCGGCCTGGAGGGTTACGTCATCACCTCCAAGGTCGCCGAGCTCGACAAGGGCCAGGGCTTCAACGCCGCCACCGGCGAGTACGGCGACCTGGTCAAGGCCGGCGTCATCGACCCGGTCAAGGTCACCCGCTCCGCCCTGGAGAACGCCGCCTCCATCGCCTCCCTGCTCCTCACGACCGAGACCCTGGTCGTCGAGAAGCCGGCCGAGGAAGAGGCCGACGCGGGCCACGGCCACGGCCACTCGCACTGAGGCACCAGCTTCCGAAGAAGCCCTCGTTCCCGCAGGGAACGGGGGCTTCTCCCGTGCGCTACGGGCTCCGGTCCTGCCGCTCCCACTGGTCTTGTCGGCCCTACTGGGGCCCGTACTTCCGCCCGGTCCTCGACGTGACCCCGCCCAGCAACGCCCGCGGCGTCACCTTCACCACACCCATCAGCGCCTTGTAGCGCGGGTCGGGAATCGACAGGCTCTTGCCGCGGGCCAGGTCCGTGAGCGCGGCGGCGACCAGCTTGTCGGCGTCCAGCCACATCCAGTTGGGGATGTTGTCCGTGCCCATGCCGGCGCGCTGGTGGAACTCCGTGCGCACGAATCCGGGGCACAGCGCCATCAGCCGTACACCGCTGCCGGCCAGATCCCTCGCCGCGCCCTGCGTGAACTGCACGACCCACGCCTTGGATGCCCCGTACGTCCCCCGGGGCACGAACGCCGCCACCGACGCGACATTGACGACCCCGCCCCGGCCGCGCTCCCGCATGGCCTCGGTCGCCGCCGAGGTCAGCCGCAGCACCGCCTCGCAGTGCACCTTGAGCATCGTCAGCTCATCCGCCATCGATACGTCGAGATAGCGGCCCTTGTTGCCGAAGCCGGCGTTGTTGACCAGCAGGTCGACTGGGTGCTTGCGGTCGCTCAGCCGCTTTACGACCGCCTCGATGCCGTCGTCGGTCGCCAGGTCAGCTGTCAGCACCTCCGCCTCGATGCCGTGCCGGTCGTGCAGCTCGGTCGCCTGCTCGCCCAGCCGCTTGGTGTCACGCGCCACCAGCACGAGGTTGTGCCCGTCAGCCGCCAGACGCCGCGCGAAGGCGGCGCCGATACCCGCGGTCGATCCAGTAATCAGAGCCGTTGTCATGGCGCAAGGTTAATGACCTCAACTGTGGTCCGACGCCCCGCGCCCCAACGCCCGCGCGCGCCGCGCGACTTCCGCGCAGGGTGCGCGACCACCTGCGCATCCGCTGCCCGGACAGGTCCTCAGGCGCCGGGACACGGGGTGCGCGACCGCCTGCGCATCCGCTGCCCGGACAGGTCCTCAGACGCCGAGCGACGCCACGTACTTCTCGGCGATCGCGCGCGACTCCGGGTGCAGCGACTCGCCCGCGTCCAGCAGTCGCGGCAGCAGTTCCCGCGTGGTCGTGACCGCACGGAACTGGAGGGCGACCGTGACGTCGTGGTCCGGCCTGTACACGATCTCGATCGGGTCGCCGGAGCGGATCTCGCCGGGCTCGACGACACGCAGATACGCGCCGGGTGCCCCCTTCTGGGTGAACCGCTTCACCCACCCCTTCTCACCGAGGTGTTCCTGGAAGGTCCGGCAGGGGATGCGCCCGCAGGTGACCTCAAGGACCACCTCGGGCCCGATCCGCCAGCGCTCCCCGATCCGGGCCCCGGACACGTCGACTCCCTGCGTCGTGAGGTTCTCACCGAAGGAGCCGGAGCGCAGCGTCCGGCCCAGCTCGCGTTCCCAGTCGTCGAGATCCTCGCGCGCGACCGCGTACACGGCCTGGTGATCCCCGCCGTGGAACCGCTTGTGGCACACCGCGTCCCCGACGAGGCCGCTCCCACCGGTCCCCTTGGGCCCGGGCGCCGCGACCCGCACAGGACCCGGCACCGGCTGTTTGTCGATGCCGGTCACGCCCTCGGCCTGGTCCGTGTACTCGACGGCCTGCGCCCGGCCGAGATTCAGCGACAGAAGCTTCATGACGACCACGGTAGGCGATAGGGAGTCAAAGGATCGACGTAATATTCGCTTCTACACCCAAGGAACCCTTATGCTCAAAATGTGATCGAGGCCCGTCATCTCCGTGTCCTGCGCGCCGTCGCCGCCACCGGTTCCTTCTCGGCGGCGGGACGCGAACTCGGCTGCACCCAGCCCGCCGTCAGCCAGCAGATGAAGGCGCTCGAAGCGTCCGTCGGCACACCGCTGCTGATCCGTACGGGCCGCGAGATGCGTCTGACGCAGGCGGGCGACGCACTGGTCCGGCACGCGGCCGGCATCATCGCGGGGCTGACGGCCGCCGAGGAGGAGGTCGCCGCCATCGCGGGCCTGCGCGCGGGCCGAGTCCGGCTCGTCTCCTTCCCCAGCGGCAGTTCCACGCTCGTACCCACGGCCCTCGCCGCCCTACGTGCCGCGCACCCGGGCACCCGGGTCTCCCTGGAGGAGGCCGAGCCGCCGCGCTCCGTCGAGATGCTCCGCGAAGGTGACTGCGACATCGCACTGGCGTTCCGGTACGAGGGGGTGACGGGCGTCGATGAGGTCGAGATGTGGGACGACCTGGTCGTACGTCCCCTGCTCCTCGACCGCCTTGTCGGGCTCGTCCCCGAGGGCCACCGACTTGCCGGGGCCGGGTCGGTCGCCATCGGCGAACTCGCCGAGGATCCGTGGATCGCGGGCTGCCCGCGCTGCCGCCGACAACTGGTCGAGGTCTGCCGCGGCGCGGGCTTCGAGCCCCGAATCGACTTCGCCACCGACGACTACCCGGCCGTGGTCGGCCTGGTGGGCGCCGGTCTCGGGGTCGCGGTTCTTCCGGAGCTCGCCATCGAGTCCGTACGGCCCAAGGGGGCGCGCATGGTGACGGTGGAGCCCCCGTTGCGGCGGGAGATCGTCGCGCTCACGCTGCCGGATCTCGCCCAGGTGCCCGCGGTGGCGGCGACGCTGGACCGACTGGCGTGGGCCGCGCGGCGGTAGCCCCTGCGCAGGTAGGACGCGGGCCGGTCAGGGCGCGGGCCGCTACGGGCGCTGGATCGGAAAAGTAGGGGCACGGCGTGCGCGTGCCCGGCAAGCAGAAACGTTCCTTCAGTTGTTCGAAGGTGGACTGCTTCCGGTGGCCGATGCCGAGACCAGCCGGTTGCGTGCCCGTCCCATGAGCTCTTCGCGCTCGTCCTCGGTCAACCCGCCCCATACGCCGTACGGTTCGCGCACCGCCAGCGCGTGTGCCGCGCACTCCGCGCGCACCGGGCATCGCATGCAGACCTCTTTGGCCGAGTTCTCGCGTGCGCTCCGTGCCGCACCGCGCTCGCCCTCCGGGTGGAAGAAGAGCGAGCTGTCGACCCCGCGGCAAGCCGCGAGGAGCTGCCAGTCCCAGAGGTCCGCGTTCGGACCGGGAAGGCGGGAGAAATCTGCCATTGCGTGTCCCCTTGTTGCCGTTCTGGGCTGCTATGTGCCCACCGACCGTACATCTACGATCTAAGGAGATGAAAATATGACTCATTGCGAATCTACCCACAGACACCAGTAAAAGCGAAGAAATCGGGCTAAATGGGGCATGGGTTGTGATGAAAGGTTGTGGGTCCGCCGCGCATGTCTGCACCGTGTCCGCACCCTCACGTACAGTGCCGAAGACGACTGGCTGCCCCGTAACTCTTTCGAGTGACCATCGTTGAGATTGCCGAGGCGGTCGAAGGAACAAGCGCTCGGGCAGACGGCAGTTTCCGTCGGCGAGTGTCGACCGCATCGGTGACGATTCGTACCAGCCTGGAGGCTCAAGGTGACGCGCATCAGCTGCGGAGGACGGCCATGACATCCGTCCTCGTCTGCGACGACTCCCCACTTGCCCGAGAGGCGCTACGTCGTGCGGTGGCGACCGTGCCCGGCGTCGAGCGTGTGACGACGGCGGCCAACGGTGAGGAAGTACTCCGCCGCTGGGGTGCCGACCGTTCGGACCTGATTTTGATGGACGTACGCATGCCCGGTCTGGGCGGCGTCGAGACTGTTCGGCGGCTGTTGTCCGCCGACCCCGGTGCGCGCATCATCATGCTCACCGTTGCCGAGGACCTGGACGGCGTGGCGCTCGCCGTCGCCGCCGGCGCCCGAGGCTATCTGCACAAGGACGCCTCGCGTGCCGAACTGCGCGCGACCGTGACCCAGGCGCTCGCCGACCCCACCTGGCGGCTCGCCCCGCGCAGACTGCGGTCGGCCGAGATGGGCGCCGCTCCCACGCTCACCGCGCGGGAGATCCAGGTCCTGGAGGGTATGAGCCACGGCCGCTCCAACGCGGAGATCGGCCGTGAGCTGTTCCTCTCCGAGGACACGGTGAAGACGCATGCCAGGCGACTCTTCAAGAAGCTCGGTGCCTCGGACCGTGCGCACGCCGTGGCGCTCGGTTTCCGGTGGGGCCTGGTTCGCTAAGTGAGCCGCCGTGGGGGTACAACGGCAGTAGTCCCTGCCCGTCTTGTGGCGGGCGGGGTCGGGCCCTCGGAGAGAGTCGCTCCGATGCCTGAGCCCCGTTTCCCGGCGGATGCCGCATCCTTGAGGTGTGGAGTTCCTCGGGGACGATTCGGTCGAGCGGAAGGGGAGGGCGCAGGAGATGAGTTCCGGCGCACCTGCTCATAACGCTTCGGTGCACAACTACGGACGCGGTGCCACGGATCGGACGACGCCGAGGCACCATGGACCGATGCGCGACGACGAGACGACGGGGATCGGTGGGCTCGTCCATCGCGCGGTCGACGGTGACGAGCAGGCCACGCACGATCTGCTCGCCCATGTTCACCCCCTCGCGCTGCGCTACTGCCGCACTCGGCTGTCCCGGCTTCCCGGTGACGCGCGGCACTTCGTGGAGGACCTGGCGCAGGAGGTCTGCGTCGCGGTGCTTCTCGCGCTGCCGCGCTACAAGGACACCGGGCGCCCCTTCGAGGCGTTCGTCTTCGCCATCGCCGGGCACAAGGTCGCCGACCTGCAGCGCGCGGCGATGCGACACCCCGGTTCCACCGCTGTTCCCTCGGACGAGATGCCCGAGCGGCCCGACGACTCCCTCGGCCCCGAAGAGCGCGCCCTGCTCAGCAGCGACGCCGAATGGGCCAAGAAACTCCTGGCCAACCTCCCCGACAACCAACGCGAGCTACTCCTGCTGAGGATCGCGGTGGGCCTCACGGCCGAGGAGACCGGACAGATGTTGGGAATGTCACCCGGGGCGGTGCGGGTGGCTCAGCACCGGGCGTTGAGCCGGCTGCGGGCGTTGGCGGAGCAGTAGTCGAGCGTTGTTCGGGGGCGGGTTTCCGGTTCCTTTCGGTCGCGATGGCGGTGCCGGGCTTGTCCAGCTGGGATGGCGGGTTTTCCCCCGCCGCGATGGTGGGGGAGCTGCACTGTGGTTTCCGGCGGTGCCGGGCTTGGCTCGGCCGGGACGGCGGTGCCGTGTGCGGCCCGGCCGGGACGGCGGGTTTTCCCGCCGCGACGGTGGGGAGCTGGACGGCGGTTTCCGGCGGTGCCGGGCTTGGCTCGGCCGGGGCGGCTGTTGTTGTCCACCGCGACAGCGGGGAGCCGGACGTCGAAAACCGGCCCGCGCTGAAGTGACCGGCTCGCGCCGAAAGGTACCGGCCCGCGCCGAGCGGGCCGGGTTCACGGAGCTGGGCTCGAGCCCAGGACAGGGCTTCCGGTGCCGGGATGAACGGCGACGCCTCGAGACCCGTACGAAAGTACGAAGCCCCGGGCTTACCCAGGCCATGGAATGAGAGACCCTTGCTTCCCGTTAGCATGGACATCCGCACCGATCAAGGCCATTTGGGGAAGGTGTCATGACTGCCAACGTCGACGGAGTGCCCGCCAAATTCGCGACACTCGGGCTGACCTACGACGACGTGCTGTTGCTGCCGGGCGCTTCGGAAGTGCTGCCCAACGCGGTCGACACCTCGTCCCGCATCTCCCGCAACGTACGTGTGAACATCCCGCTGCTCTCGGCGGCGATGGACAAAGTGACCGAGTCGCGCATGGCGATCGCCATGGCACGGCAGGGCGGCGTGGGCGTGCTGCACCGGAACCTCTCCATCGAGGACCAGGTCAACCAGGTCGACCTCGTGAAGCGCTCCGAGTCCGGCATGGTCACCGACCCGATCACGGTGCACCCGGACGCGACGCTGGGCGAGGCCGACGCGCTGTGCGCCAAGTTCCGCATCAGCGGTGTCCCCGTCACCGACGGCAACGGCAAGCTGCTCGGCATCGTCACCAACCGCGACATGGCCTTCGAGACCGACCGCTCGCGCCAGGTGCGCGAGGTCATGACCCCGATGCCCCTGGTCACCGGCAAGGTCGGCATCTCGGGCAACGACGCGATGCAGCTGCTGCGCCGCCACAAGATCGAGAAGCTTCCGCTGGTCGACGACGCGGGCATCCTCAAGGGCCTCATCACGGTCAAGGACTTCGTGAAGGCCGAGAAGTACCCGAACGCCGCCAAGGACGCCGAGGGCCGCCTGCTGGTGGGTGCCGCCGTCGGCGCCAGCCCCGAGGCCCTGGAGCGGGCTCAGGCGCTGGCCGAGGCCGGTGTGGACTTCCTGATCGTCGACACCTCGCACGGACACAACAGCAACGCCCTCAACTGGATGGCGAAGATCAAGTCGAGCGTCGGCGTCGACGTGATCGGCGGCAACGTAGCCACCCGTGACGGCGCCCAGGCCCTGATCGACGCCGGTGTCGACGGCGTCAAGGTGGGCGTGGGCCCCGGCTCGATCTGTACCACCCGCGTGGTCGCCGGCATCGGCGTCCCCCAGGTCACCGCCATCTACGAAGCGGCCCTCGCGGCGCGCGCCGCAGGTGTCCCGGTGATCGGCGACGGAGGCCTCCAGTACTCCGGCGACATCGGCAAGGCCCTCGCGGCCGGCGCCGACACGGTGATGCTCGGCAGCCTCCTCGCGGGCTGTGAGGAGTCACCCGGCGAGCTGCTCTTCATCAACGGCAAGCAGTTCAAGTCGTACCGCGGTATGGGCTCCCTCGGCGCCATGCAGTCCAGGGGCCAGGGCCGGTCGTACTCCAAGGACCGCTACTTCCAGGCCGACGTGGCCTCCGACGACAAGCTCGTCCCCGAGGGCATCGAGGGCCAGGTGCCCTACCGCGGCCCGCTGGGCAACGTACTTCACCAGCTCGTCGGCGGTCTGCGCCAGACCATGGGCTACGTGGGCGCCGCCTCCATCGACGAGATGGAGTCCAAGGGCCGCTTCGTCCGCATCACCTCGGCGGGCCTCAAGGAGAGCCACCCGCACGACATCCAGATGACGGTCGAGGCGCCGAACTACAGCCGTAGTCAGTAGTCGTCAGCAGCAGCCGTAACCAGTAGCCGTACGGCTTGAGGGCGGTCCCGGGGGTTCCCGGGGCCGCCCTTGTCGTGGGCGTCGGCGATACTGGGAGACGCAGAACCAAAGAGGGAAAGGCCACACACGTGACTGAGATCGAGATCGGGCGCGGCAAGCGCGGCCGCCGGGCGTACGCCTTCGACGACATCGCCGTCGTCCCGAGCCGCCGTACCCGGGACCCGAAGGAGGTCTCGATCGCCTGGCAGATCGACGCCTACCGCTTCGAGCTGCCCTTCCTGGCCGCCCCGATGGACTCGGTCGTCTCCCCGGCCACCGCGATCCGTATCGGAGAGCTCGGCGGACTGGGCGTGCTCAACCTCGAAGGGCTGTGGACGCGGTACGAGGACCCGCAGCCGTTGCTCGACGAGATCGCGGAGCTGGACTCGGACACCGCGACCCGCCGCCTCCAGGAGATCTACGCGGCTCCCATCAAGGAGGAGCTGATCGGGCAGCGCATCAAGGAGGTGCGCGACTCCGGCGTCGTCACCGCCGCGGCCCTGTCACCGCAGCGCACGGCGCAGTTCTCCAAGGCCGTCGTGGACGCGGGTGTGGACATCTTCGTCATCCGCGGTACGACGGTGTCGGCGGAGCACGTCTCCGGTGCCGCCGAGCCGCTGAACCTCAAGCAGTTCATCTACGAGCTCGACGTCCCGGTGATCGTCGGCGGCTGCGCCACGTACACCGCGGCCCTGCACCTGATGCGTACGGGCGCGGCCGGTGTCCTCGTCGGCTTCGGCGGCGGCGCCGCGCACACCACGCGCAACGTGCTGGGCATCCAGGTCCCGATGGCGACCGCGGTCGCCGATGTCGCGGCCGCCCGCCGTGACTACATGGACGAGTCCGGCGGTCGCTATGTGCACGTCATCGCCGACGGCGGTGTGGGCTGGTCCGGCGACCTCCCCAAGGCGATCGCCTGCGGCGCCGACTCCGTGATGATGGGCTCTCCGCTGGCCCGCGCCACCGACGCGCCCGGCAAGGGCCACCACTGGGGCATGGAGGCCGTCAACGACGAGCTCCCGCGCGGCAAGAAGGTCGACCTCGGCACGGTGGGCACCATCGAGGAGATCCTGGCCGGCCCCTCGCACATCCCGGACGGCTCCATGAACATCTTCGGCGCGCTGCGTCGGGCGATGGCCACGACCGGCTACAGCGAGCTCAAGGAGTTCCAGCGCGTCGAGGTGACGGTGGCGGACTCGCAGCACAAGCGGTAGGTCGTGCGACAGCTCGTGGGACAGCTCGTACGGCACGAAGGGGCCCGGTCACCTGGTGGTGATGCGGGCCCCTTCGCCTTACGTGAACCGGTACGTGAACCGGGTTACGCGGCGGCCTTCTTGGTCCCCGAGAAAGCGGCGAAGGCGCCGATCGCGAAGAACAGGTAGGTCATGAAGTCGGCCGTCTCCTTCCAGGCCGCGCGCACCAGGTCGAAGTGGTCGGTGAGGAGCGTGGTCGCGGAGATACCGGACTCGTCGGCTCCGATCATCGCGACACCGATGAGCTGGCCCATGTAGACGGCGCCCAGGGAGACGACGGCGCTCACGACCGGCAGTACGGGGTTGCTGCCGCCGACCTTGCCCGCGGCGAGGCCTATGAGGAAGCCGACACCGACCGCGGCGTAGCCGATCTCGTACCCCGTGGCGCCGACTATGGCGCCGTAAATACCTGCGGTCACCAGCGCCGCGACAACGGCGGCCACGATGCCGAGGCCGACATTGCCCCGGCGCGGCGCCGGCGGGACGAAGCCGGGCTGCTGCTGGCCCGCGAACGGGTTGCCACCGGTGGGCTGCTGCTGACCCGCGAACGGGTTGCCGCCCGTGGGCTGCTGATCGGCGTACGGATTGCCGCCGACAGGCTGCTGGCCGGCGTACGGGTTGCCCTCGGTGGGCTGGGAAGGCGGCGTGGGCTGGCTCATGGTGGAGATCCCCCGAAGATGTCTGGATGGTGGGCGCACTGATGTGCGTGGGACGTGGGCGCACGCGTGTGCGACAACGGCCCCGGACACTAGCAGTCACCACTGACATACGGGAGAGGTATTTCCGGGGGGTCAGAGCCGGTGGGCCGCCCCGGTCGGGGTCGCTCCTCGTGTGTCCAGGAGGAGTTGGGCCTTCACGGACAGTCCTTGGAGGTCGTACGTGCGGTGCTGCTGGAGCAGGATCGTGAGGTCTGCGTCGGCCGCGGCCTCGTAGAGGGAGTCGGCACGCGGGACCGGGCGGCCGAGGACACGCCACGCCGGGACGAGCGGGTCGTGGTAGCTGACGGACGCGCCGAGTTCCATCAGACGCAGGGCGATCTCGTGGGCGGGGGTGCCCTGTTGGTCGGCGAGGTCGGCCTTGTAGGTGACGCCGAGGAGGAGCACGCGCGCGGCGCGGGCAGATTTGCCGTGCTCGTTGAGGAGCGTGGCGGCGCGCTGGATGACGTACTGGGGCATGTGGTTGTTGACCTGCTGGGCGAGTTCGACCATCCGTAGGGTGCGCCCGGAGTGGCCTGTCAGGTCCTGGGCGATTCCGTGGCCGCCGACTCCGGGGCCCGGCCGGAACGCCTGGAAGCCGAACGGCTTGGTCTCGGCGCAGCGGATGACGTCCCACAGGTCGACGCCCAGGTCGTGGCAGAGCACGGCCATCTCGTTGACCAGGGCGATGTTGACGTGCCGGAAATTGGTCTCAAGGAGCTGCACGGTTTCCGCTTCGCGTGGGCCACGCGCGCGTACCACCTTGTCGGTGAGGCGTCCGTAGAAGGCGGCGGCCGACTCGGTGCAGGCGGGTGTCAGGCCGCCGATGACCTTCGGGGTGTTGGCGGGGCCGAAGTCGCGGTTGCCGGGGTCGACCCGACTGGGCGAATAGGCGAGATGGAAATCGCGCCCCGCGCGCAGTCCGGAGCCCTCTTCGAGGAGCGGGCGGAGGAATTCCTCGGTGGTGCCCGGGCGCACGGGCGATTCGAGGATCACCGTGGTGTGCGGGCGCAGCTGTGCGGCCAGGGTGCGGGCGGCCGCCTCCAGCTGGCTCAGGTCCAGTGCGCCGTCCGCGCCGCGCGAGGTCGGGGCGCAGATGACCGCGGTGCGGACGCGGCCGAGTTCCGCGGGGTCGGTGGCGGGCCGGAAGCCCCCCGAGAGCATCCGGCGCAGTTCGGCGGGGCTGAGGGAGCCGCCTTCAGGGCCGGTCTTGTAGCCGAGTGTGGGGATGCCGGCCGCGACGGCGGCCTGGGCCAGGGGCAGGCCGAGATGACCGAGTCCGATGACGGCGAGGTCTGCGGGCATGGAGTGGGCCGTCCTTCCCAATAGCCGAAGCGGGACAGGTGCGCAAGCCCTGTGGACAGGACGGGCGAGCGCAATGTCAGACTAGGAGTAAATATGACCGATTTGCGGGATTGCGCGTTCGGGATTCCCCGAGTGTTGTCCACAGGCTGCCGGTGACTGGTGGCCGAAGGAGGGGAAGAAGGTCAGACTTTGGGCATGGGGGATGTGAGCACGGGCCCGCCTGACAGGTGAGGCCGGCGCGACCAAGAGCGGGAGGCAGCGGTGAGGACAGCGACACTGGGGCCGGCGGAGCGCGCCGAGGCACTGGCGGGAATGGCCGAGCGTGAACTGGATGTGCTGGTCGTGGGCGCGGGCGTGGTCGGTGCGGGCACCGCGCTGGACGCCGTGACACGCGGCCTGTCCACAGGCCTGGTCGAGGCGCGCGACTGGGCGTCGGGCACGTCGAGCAGGTCCAGCAAACTGATCCACGGTGGCCTGCGCTATCTGGAGATGCTCGACTTCACACTGGTGCGCGAGGCCCTGAAGGAACGCGGGCTCCTCCTCGAACGGCTCGCGCCACACCTCGTGAAACCCGTTCCGTTCCTCTACCCGCTCCAGCACAAGGGCTGGGAGCGGCTGTACGCGGGCTCGGGCGTCGCGCTCTACGACGCCATGGCGATGGCCCGTGGACACGGCCGGGGCCTGCCCCATCACCGCCATCTGACCCGCCGCCACGCCCTACGCGTCGCCCCCGCCCTGAAGAAGGACGCGCTGATCGGCGCCCTGCAGTACTACGACGCGCAGATGGATGACGCCCGCTATGTGGCGACCCTGGTGCGTACGGCGGCGGCGTACGGCGCGAAGGTCGCCAACCGCGCGCGCGTGACCGGCTTCCTGCGCGAGGGCGAGCGCGTTGTCGGTGCCAAGGTGCAGGATGTCGAAGGGGGCGGGGAGTACGAGGTCCGCGCCAAGCAGGTGGTGAACGCCACGGGTGTGTGGACCGACGACACCCAGGCGATGGTGGGGGAGCGGGGACAGTTCCATGTACGGGCGTCCAAGGGCATCCATCTGGTCGTACCGAAGGACCGGATCAACTCGACGTCGGGGCTGATCCTGCGCACCGAGAAGTCCGTGCTCTTCGTGATCCCGTGGGGGCGCCACTGGATCATCGGCACCACCGACACCGACTGGGACCTCGACAAGGCCCATCCGGCGGCGTCCAGCGCGGACATCGACTATCTGCTGGAGCACGTGAACTCGGTGCTCTCGGTGCCGCTCACCCGCGACGACGTCCAGGGTGTGTACGCGGGGCTGCGGCCGTTGCTCGCCGGTGAGTCGGACGCCACCAGCAAGCTGTCGCGCGAGCACACCGTGGCGCATCCGGTGCCCGGGCTCGTGGTCGTGGCGGGCGGCAAGTACACGACGTACCGGGTGATGGCCAAGGACGCGGTGGACGAGGCGGTGCACGGTCTCGACCAGCGGGTCGCCGAGTGCGTCACGGAGGACATTCCGCTGCTCGGTGCCGAGGGGTACCGGGCGCTGTGGAACGCGCGGGCACGGATCGCGGCACGCACCGGGCTCCATGTGGTGCGCGTGGAGCACCTGTTGAACCGGTACGGCGTACTCGCCGAGGAACTGCTCGACCTCATCGCCGTCAATCCCTCACTCGGTGAGCCCCTGGGGGCCGCCGAGGACTATCTGCGGGCCGAGGTCGTCTACGCCGCCTCGCACGAGGGAGCCCGGCACCTGGACGACGTGCTGACCCGGCGCACCCGCATCTCGATCGAGACCTTCGACCGTGGAACGCGCAGTGCTCGGGAGGCCGCGGAGCTCATGGCGCCGGTGCTCGGCTGGGACAAGGACCAGATCGAACGGGAAGTGGAGCACTACGAAAAGCGGGTCGAGGCCGAGCGGGAGTCGCAGCGGCAGCCGGACGACCTGACGGCGGACGCGGCGCGGCTGGGGGCGCCGGACATCGTGCCGCTCTGACCGGCGGGCACCGCTGGCTACCTGGACTCCGGCTGCTGATGGCTCCTGCTGATGGCTCCCGCTGATGGCTCCCGTTGATGTCACTCGAACGAGTGTCGTGAGCTGGGATCTTTGCTCGGAACGTGTCCGTTCTACTGGGTGCGGGGGCAGAACTCGGCGGCGAGCAGGGCCGGTTCGAGGTCAGGGTCTGCGATCCCGTCCGTGTTCACCCGGAAGGTGAGGACACGACGACCGTCGACGGTGGCTGCGGTGCGCACGTAGCTGCCGGATATGCGGCCGTTGTGGCCCCACACGGTGGTGCCGCACGGCAGCTTCACCGGGTAGAGGCCCATGCCGTACGAGCCGTGTGCGGCGCGGGTGTCGAGCATCTCCCGCAGTTGGCCGGGCGGGAGCAGCTCGCCGGTGAGGAGGGCCGAGTAGAAGCGGTCCAGGTCGGTGAGCGTGGTGACCAGCTCGCCCGCCGCGCCGGCCACGCGCGGGTCGAGTTCGGTGACGTCGGAGCCGTCGGCGGCGTATGCGCGGCCGTGCGGTGCGGGGAGAGAGGTGCGGGTGCCTGGGAAGGAGGTGCCGGTCAGACGGAGGGGGGTGAGGATGCGGCGCTCGGCCTCGGTGGCGTACGAGTTGCCGGTGACCTGCTCGATGATCATGCCGAGCAGTACGTAATTGGTGTTCGAGTAGGCGTAGTGGCCGGGGGCGGCCGGGGGGTGGGTGAGCGCGATGCGTACGGCCTGAAGCGGGGTCACGGGGACGGTGCCCAAGGTGTCGGCGGTGAAGTCGTACAGGCCGCTCGTGTGGGTGAGCAGGGTGCGCAGGGTCAGACGGCTGCCGTCGTTGCCCGCGCCGCTCACCAGGCCCGGGAGGTGGGCGTCCACGGTGTCCGACAGGGACAGCCGGTGTTCGGCGGCCAGTTGCAGGACCACGGTCGCGATGAACGTCTTGGTGATGCTGCCCGCGCGGAAGTGGTCGGAGCGGCCGATTCCGTCACCGGCGGTGGCGAAGCGTGAGCCGGAGTCGTCCTGAGCCAGCAGGGCTGCGCCGGGGGCCTTGCCGCGGGTGACGAAGGCGGCGAGGGCGGCGTCCGTGGAAGGGGCGGCGGGGGCTTGCGATTCGGCTGGTGCCGGGGACGTGAGGGTTCGAGAGGTGGTGGAGGGCGCGGACGTGGGGGTTCGCGGGCCGGTTGGGGGCACGGACGTGGAGGATTGCGCGCCGGCTGAGGGCTCGGACGTGTGGGCTTGCACGCCGGCCGAGGGCTGGGACGTGGGGGTTTGCGCGCTGGTTGGAGCCGAGGCGAGCACGCCGGTCGGGGCCAGGCCGAGGAACGCCAGGACGGCGGGTATCGCCAGGAGTGTCCGAGGTGTCCGGCGGGGCGGCATCGGCGGTCCTTCCTTGTTGAGGGCCATCATGCGGGACCGCGGGGTACGGGACGTCGGGCGGTCCACTCTTGAGGGGCCCCACGGCATCGGGCACTTGTCGGGTGAGGGACAATGAAGGCTCTGTCAGGGCGGGTTGCTTGAGGGGACGCATGTCGGAGGCGGAGCGGGCGGGAGCATCCCGTCAGGACAGGAGCGAACGTCTCCTCGCCGGGCGGTACCGGCTGGGAGATGTTCTCGGCCGCGGTGGCATGGGCACGGTGTGGCGGGCCGAGGACGAGACCTTGGGCCGTACGGTCGCCGTCAAGGAGCTGCGGTTCCCGTCGAGCATCGACGAGGACGAAAAGCGGCGGCTGATCACGCGCACCCTGCGCGAGGCCAAGGCGATCGCGCGGATCCGTAACAACGGCGCGGTGACGGTCTTCGACGTGGTCGACGAGGACAACCGGCCGTGGATCGTGATGGAGCTCGTCGAGGGCAAGTCGCTCGCCGAGGTCATCCGCGAGGACGGCGTGCTCACCCCCACTCGGGCGGCCGAGGTCGGGCTGGCGATTCTCGATGTGCTGCGTTCGGCGCACCGCGAGGGCATCCTGCACCGCGACGTGAAGCCGTCGAACGTGCTGATCTCCGAGGACGGCCGGGTCGTGCTGACCGACTTCGGGATCGCGCAGGTCGAGGGTGACCCGTCCATCACCTCGACCGGCATGCTCGTCGGCGCGCCCTCGTACATCTCGCCGGAGCGGGCGCGCGGGCACAAGCCCGGGCCTGCCGCCGACCTGTGGTCGCTGGGCGGTCTGTTGTACGCGTCGGTGGAGGGTGCGCCGCCGTACGACAAGGGTTCCGCGATCGCGACGCTCACCGCGGTGATGACCGAGCCGGTGGAGCAGCCGAAGAACGCGGGCCCGCTGGAAGACGTGATTTACGGGCTGCTCGCCAAGGACCCCGAGCAGCGGCTCGATGTCGAGGGTGCGCGGGCGATGCTCACCGAGGTGCTGCACGCGCCCGCGCCCAGGGTCGTCGTGCCGGAGCAGGTGGACGCGACGAAGGTCGTGGCGATGCCGCCGCTGCCGGACGAGGAGTCGGGCAAGGGGAGTTCGGGTTCTGCCGGCTCGGGTGGTTCCGGGGCCAAGCGGGGTGAGGAGGCCGGGGAGCGGCTGCGTGGGGCGATGCGTTCCGTGCGGCAGGCAGCCTCGGCGGCCGGGGCGGCCACGGCTGCGGCCGGCGCTGCGGCGACGGCGCGGGCCAAGTCAGGGGGCTCGGGCTCGGGCTCGGGCCCGGGGGCTTCTGGGTCGACGGGCAGTGCGGGGGTAGCTGCGGGTGCGGCGGGTACGGGCGCGGCCAAGCCTGCGTCCGCATCTAAGTCCACGCCTCAGTCAGCGCCTTCGTTCGCACCGAAGGCCACGCCTCCGGCCGCACCTGCGTCCAAGCCTGTGTCGAGGAAGGATGGCACTGCTGCCGTTACTTCTGTCTCCGCGTCTGTCTCGGCTGATACGCCCGCTGCTTCGACGCCCGCCGCCAAGGCTTCCGGGTGGCCCGTGGCTCCGGAGCGGCCGCCGCGGCCGGTGCCTCGGGCGCCGTTGACGGATGTGGTGCCGCGGCGGACGCTGGTGATCATCGCGGTGGTCGTGGCGCTGGCGTTGATCGGGATCGTGCTGGCCCTCACGCTCAACGGGGGTGACGACAGCTCGGGTGACTCCAAGAGCGGTGGCACCAAGGCCGCGTCCGGTGCGGCGACCGCCGGAAGTGGCAGCGAGGAGAACAGCGGCACCAACCCGGACAGCGGTGCCGGGGCGGACGACTCTGCCGCGGGTTCGGCCGGGGAAGCGGCCTCGGGCGGCACGCCGAGTACCGATGTCAGCGCCGAGGCCGGTACGTCGAGCGGGGCGGACAGTGACGACGAGGCGTCGGACTCGGACTCCGCGGACGGAAAGACGTACAACGGCAGTCAAGGGTTCTCGATCGTGCTGCCTGACGGGTGGAGTTACGCGTCCACGGACGCGGCGGGTGCCCGGTTCACCGGTCCCGACGGGCAGAAGCTCCTGATCGGCTGGACGACCACGCCCAAGGACGACCCGGTGGCGGACTGGGAGAACCAAGAGCGGAGCATGACGCGGTCGAAGTATAAGCGGGTGCGAATAGAGGCGGTGGACTACCGAGGCTGGAACACGGCCGACTGGGAGTTCACCTACGAGGACGGCGGCACGAAGTACCGGTCGATCGACCGCGGGTTCGTCGTCAGCCCGCAACAGGGATACGCCTTGATGTATACGGCGAAGGCGGCCGACTGGGACGGTGATCTGCGTGAGGACACGTGGAAGACGCTGACCGAGACGTTCCAGCCGAAGTCATGACGTACCACTCGCCGATGTGACGTTCCGCCATGCATGGGCACCCTGAGATATCGCATCCCTACTTTGCGAGTTGCCTCCGGCACGTATCGTGAGTGGTTGCGGACCGTACGGAACCACAACGGGACGCAAGGCGAACGGAATTGACCAACCGGGCGGCCGGGGGAGGCATTGTGGACGAGTACGCGGGACGGGTTCTCGCCGATCGCTACCGCTTGCCGCTGCCGCCGTCCGACGAGTACGAACTCGCCGAGACCCGGGCGTACGACACCTACAGCGGGCAGGAAGTCCTGGTCCGGCAGGTGCCGTTGCCAGAGGTCGTCGAGGCCGAGGTGCTCGATGCGGACGGGCTGCCCGAGGGGTTCGTGGCGCGGGACGGCGGGGTGCGCCGGGCGTCCGCGCGGACCACGCGACGGCCCACCGAACCGGCCGTACGGCGGGCGATCGACGCCGCGCAGGCTGCCGCCCAGATACCCGACCATCCTCGGCTCGACCAGGTCTTCGACGTGTTCGCCGAGGGCGGGTCGCTGTGGATCGTCAGCGAGTTGGTGGCGGCGAGGCCGCTGGCCGCGTTGCTTGCCGACAAGCCGCTGAGCCCGTATCGCGCGGCCGAGATCGCCGCCGACGTCCTCACCGCCCTGCGGGTGCTGCACGCCCACGGGTGGGTGCACCGGAACATCACCGTACGCACGGTGCTCGTCTGCGACGACGGCCGCGTGATGCTGACCGGCCTGGCGGCCGGAGCCGCGGAGGAGGCGCTGTGCGGATATGACCCTGTGCCGGTGCGGGACTTCGAGGGGGAAGTCGGTGGGGGTGCGGGAGTAGTAGCCCGTGGCGCGGGTGTTGGGCCGGGTGGCCCCGGTGGGTCGAGTGGTCCCGGAGGTCCTGGTGGTCCCGGTGGTGCGGGGGCTGGGCGGTCGGGTGGTGCTGGCGGTGGGGCCTCTCGCGGGTTCGGTTCTGGTGGGCCGGCCGTTGCGCCGGGTGCCGGGGTCGGCGGTGTGGCTGGTGCTGCGGCTGGAGGGGATCCCGAAGCCGCGAGGCGGGCCGCGATCGAAGCTCGGGCGGAGCGTGGAGGACCTGTCGCGGAGGCGGCGGCCCGTGGTGCGGGAGGCGTAGGTCCACGTGCGCTCGAAGCGCCGGGTGCCGGGGGAACCGGCGGCGCGGGGGGCGCTGGAGGCGGCGGGGGCGACATTCGTGCGGCGCGTGCCGGGGCCATTGCCGCCTACCGTGCCGGAGCGCGCGCGGCCGCCCGGGTACAGGAAGAGCAGCGGGGCGGTCAGGCGGCGTTGCCCGCGGCTCGGCCTGCACCGCAAAGCGATGCATCGGCGCCTCAGATCCAGGCTCAGGCTCCTGCCCAGGCCCAGGCCCAGGCCCAGGGGCAGGGGCCGCCGTCGGCATCCGGGCGTGAGGTCGCGGGGTACAGCGGGTATCCGCAGGCATCCGGGGGTGGCGGGTACTCGCAGGCCCCGGAGCACGGTGGGCCGGCTCAGGCCCAGAGGTCCGGTCCCGGGCAGGCCCAGGCTCAGGGGCTCGGCCACGGGCAGGTCCCGGCGCAGGGTGCCGGCCACAGTCAGGCCCAGGCCCCGTACCAGGTTCCCGGCCACGGCATGGAGCACCGCCCGAACCCCGCGCCTCCCGGCCAGATAGCCGACCCGTATGGAGTGGGGCGCAGCAACCCCTGGCATGGCGCCCAGCCACGTCCCGGAGCCGGGGCGGGGGCTGGGACCGGAGCCGGAACAGGAGCCGGCAGCGGCGGTGAAGGCCGCCCCGCGCTCCCGGGAGCCGCGAACCGCGGGACGGTTCAGGGGAGCGACACCTCGGCCGGCGTGTACGCGGGGAGCGGTACGTCCACCGGCGTGGCCCCGGCGACCAGCGTCCCCACACCCGTCCCCGGCGGACACCCAGTCCCCGGAGCGGTCGGTGCCCCCGGAGTGCACCCCGCTCCCGGAGCGGCCGGCGCACCCGGAGTGGCCGGCGCACCCGCCGGTAACGCCCAAGGGCAGGGCACCCGTTGGGACCAGATCGTCGTCGGTGCGCCGCCGCCGCGGCGGGGACCTGCCACCGCGCTCGCCGCGGAGCGGGCCCGGCAGGCGCGGATGTCCGTGGTCGGGCCCGTGACCGAGCGGTGGGCGCCCGAGCAGGCAGGGCCGGTGCACGAGAACTGGCAGTTGGCGGCGCCGATCGGGCCCGCGACCGATCTCTGGGCACTGGGGGCGCTGCTCTTCCGGGCCGTGCAGGGGCACGCGCCCTACCCGGAGGAGAACACCGCCGAACTGGTACAGCTCGTGTGCGCGGAACCGCCCGCGTTCGCGGAGGAGTGCGGGCCGCTCAGGCCGGTCGTGGAGTCACTGCTGCGGCAGGACCCCACCGAGCGGCTCGACTTCGAGGAACTGCGCGGCTGGCTGCGGTCCTTGGTGCGGTCGGCACCGGAGGCCGAGGCGGGCGCCCATGTCGTCGCCGCGCCCCCGGTCAATCCCAGTCGGCTGCCGATCGTACGGCGGCGGGGCGAGCTCGTCCGCAGGCGCCGGGCCGGGCTCCCCGCGACCAGTCCGCACGCCCGCCACAAGCGGGCCAAGCAGAACAAGCAGGTCAAGCCCCGACGGCTCGGGCGGAACCTGGTTCTGCTGGTCCTGCTCCTGCTGGCCGCGGCGGTCGCGTACGCCATGCTGTTCATGCCGAAGTCCGAGTCGGACAGCGGCACGGACGGCGAGCGGACAGGTTCCGCCGGAGAGGTCAGTCCCGCCCCCGACACCGGCGCGGGAGGGAGCGCGAGCAGCGAGCCGCGCCCCGATCAGACGTCTCCGAGCGGGGACAAGAGTCCCTCGGCGTCGACGAGTTCGACGGGTTCAACAGGTTCGACGGGTTCGACGGGCAACGATCCCGAAGTCGCCCAGGGGTTCACGCTGCGTGACGACGCCGAGGGCTTCCGGGTGGCCGTGGCCAACGGCTGGGACCGTACGGCGAAGAACGGGAGTGGCCAAGTCATCTACTCCCACGGAGACTTCGAGCTGATCCTCGTACCCGGTCGGGACAGCACGAGCACGTTCGGCAGTGATCCGATGACGTACCAGCGGGAGCGGGAGGGCGAGTTGCAGCCGTTCCGCGACTCGACCTGGGCCACGTCCAGTGGGATGCGGCGGATCGACGTGGGCGGGCTGGCCATGGCCGAGGGGCAGTTCACCTGGACCGATGGGCAAGGGCACGAGCTCTTCGTGCGCAATCTCGCGATCATCATCGACGGGCACTACCACGTGGTGCAGGTGCGCGGCCCGGAGGCCGAACGGGACGAAGTGACGCGGCTTTATGAGCAGGCGTCGGGGACGTATCAGGTCATGGGATGACACCGGCTCAGGGCATGGGTGACACTGCTCAGGACATGGGTGACACTGACTCAGGGCACCGGCAGATGCCTCCGTAGGCCCAAGGTTCCCTTGGTTCCCGTCCGCGCGCGGAAGGGATAACCGTCACAGTGCGGTTTCCGTACGGCTTCGGCGGTTCCCTGCGCGGGGGGCCGCTCCTTAGTCTGACCCTGTCAAGACCACTGCGGGGAAACGTGAATCAGATGCAGGGCCTGCTCCTCGCGGGCCGCTACCGGCTTGTTGAAACCATCGGCAGCGGTGGCATGGGCCGGGTGTGGCGCGCACATGACGAGGTGCTGCACCGTGTGGTCGCGGTCAAGGAGTTGACGGCCGCGCTGTACGTCGCCGAGAGCGACCGGGCTCCGATGCTCGCCCGGACGCGCGCCGAGGCGCGGGCCGCCGCGCGGATCAACCACCCGGCCGTCGTCACCGTTCATGACGTCCTGGACCACGACAACCGGCCGTGGATCGTCATGGAACTGGTCGAGGGCAACTCGCTTGCCGACGAGGTCAAGGAGAAGGGGCGCGTCGAACCGGCCGAGGCGGCGCGGATAGGGCTGTGGGTGCTGCGCGCGCTGCGGGCCGCTCATGCCGCCGGTGTGCTGCACCGTGACGTGAAGCCCGGGAACGTCCTCCTCGCCGCCGACCGGCGCGTACTGCTCACCGACTTCGGGATCGCGCAGGTCGAGGGCGATACGACCATCACGCGCACCGGCGAGATCGTCGGCTCGGTCGACTATCTGGCCCCCGAGCGGGTGCGCGGCTACGAATTCGGTCCGTCCTCCGACCTGTGGGCGCTGGGCGCGACGCTGTACACGGCGGTGGAGGGCAGATCGGCGTTCCGGCGCACCACGCCGCTGACCACCATGCGGGCCGTCGTGGAGGACGAGCCCGAGCCGTCCGCGTACGCCGGTCCGCTGGGGCCCGTGATCGCCTCGCTGCTGCGCAAGGATCCCGCCCTGCGGCCCAGTGCGGAAGAGGCCGAGCAGATGCTCGCCGAGGCGGCGGAGGGCCGTCGGCCGGGCGCCGCGCAGGCCTATGTGCCGACGCAACAGGTGGGCTCGCAACTCGAAGGCCCCGGATATTCGGGGCACGGCGGAGCGCCCGACGGGGGGTTCCAGGGGTTCCACCAGGAGTCGGCCGGTTCGGCGTACCCCCCGGTGGCCTCGGTGACTGGGCCGACGTCCCAACAGGTGGCCCACCAGGCACCCCTTACGTCCGGCTCCACCCTCACGCCGGAGCCGTCGACGGCGCCCTCGCCGAAGCGTCGCCGAAGCCGCCTGCTCGTTCTCGGCATCGTCCTCGCCGCGCTCGTCGGTGGAGGCACCGTGGTCGCGTTGCAGAAATGGGATGAGGGCCGACAGCAGGACACGGGCTCGCCCTCCGCCTCCCCCTCTGTCTCACAGAGTCCCACCGGCTCCCCCACGACTTCGACGACGGGTGGCACCGAGGGCTCCGTCCCCGACAGCTGGGTCGAAATCAACGACCCCTTCGGCTTCGGCCTCTCCCTTCCCGAGGGCTGGAAGCGGAGTGTCTTCAGCGACGAGGGCGGCCTTCAGCAAGTCGACTACACCCCCGACGGAAGCAAGCATCTCCTCCGCATTGCTGTGGACAGCTCACCGGACTTCAACGATCCGTATGCGCACCAGGTCGACCTGGAGAAGGGATTGGGAGACCGTCTGGTGGACTACGAGAAGGTGAGCCTGGAGCGCGGCGTCTACCGTGACCGGCAGAGTTCCCAGCTGGAGTGGACGTGGACGGCACTGGCGAAGGACACGGATTTCCCAGGGCCGTACCGAGCCGTCGACCTGATGTACATCGCCCGGAGCGGGGTCGAGTACGCGTTCTACATGACCGCTCCCGCGGACGACTGGGCCACTGCGCGCGAGCAGTTCGAGACCGTGCTGCAGAGCTGGCGGGAGGGCTGAGGAAGGTCGGCCGTCCGGCCGGCGCGGCATGATGGGGCGTATGGCGACCCATGGGGATCAGGGGGACGGCTTCCGTGTCATCGCGGGGCGTTACCGGCTGGAGGAGCGGATCGGGCGGGGCGGCATGGGCGTCGTCTGGCGCGCGACCGACCAACTGCTCGGCCGTGAGGTCGCGGTCAAGGAAATCGCCCTCGACACCACGCTCTCCGCGGACGAGGCCCGTCAGCAACGCGACCGCACCCTGCGCGAGGCCCGCGCAGTCGCGCAGCTGAGGCACCCGCACATCATCGTCGTGCACGACGTGGTCGAGGACGACGAACGCCCTTACATCGTCATGGAGTTGATCGAGGGCGGCTCGCTCGCCGAGCGCATCTCCGCGCGTGGCCCTGTGGACGCGCAGGAGGCCGCCCGCATCGGCATCGGCCTCCTCGGCGCGCTGCGTCGCGCGCACGACGCGGGTGTCCTGCACCGGGACCTCAAGCCCGCGAACGTGCTCATCGCGGAGGACGGCCGAGTCGTCCTCACCGACTTCGGTATCGCCCAGGTCGCGGGTGCGACGACGCTCACCGAGAGCGGGGCGTTCGTCGGTTCGCCGGAGTACACCGCGCCCGAGCGGATGTCCGGGGCGAGGACAGGCCCCGAGTCCGACCTGTGGTCGCTCGGCGTGCTGCTGTGCACTGTCCTGAGCGGCGAATCGCCTTTCCGCCGCGACTCGTTGGGTGGCATCCTGCACGCGGTCGTCGTCGACGAGATCCGGCCGCCGGCCCAGGCCGCGCCCCTGCTTCCCGTCGTACGGGGGCTGCTTGAGCGCGATCCCGAGCAGCGGCTCGACGCGGCGGAGGCGGAGCGGATGCTGCGCGCGTTCCGGGATACGGGGCGGACACCGCCGGTCACGGCCGGATACACGCCCACTCAGCGGGACATACCGGCGAGGACGCACGCACCTGCCCCGCCGTCCTCGCCTTCCGCGTCGCCTCCCGGGGCGCAGCAGCGCTCCACCCGGAGCATCCTCGTCGCCGCCGCGCTCGTCGCCGCGATGGTCGGGGCGGGTGTGTCGGCGGCGGCGTTGCTGATGAACGATGGTCGGGGTGGGGGAGGCGGTACGCCGGGACCTTCGAGTACGGCGAGCACGGGCACATCGGCGAGCGCGACGAGTACGGCGAGTACGGGCAGTACGGCTGGTACGTCGACGACCGGAGCGCCGGGGGCGTCCGCGAGCGCGTCGGGGTCGAGCTCGCCTGCCAGTCCCGCCGCCGTGCGCAAGGTGCCCCCGGGCTACCGCGTCGCGCCGGATCCGAGCGGGTTCTCGCTCGCAGTGCCCGACGACTTCACCCGGGAGCCGCAGGGGGAGCGGGTCTTCTACGTGTCGCCGGGGCAGACCTTCCGCCTCGGCGTCAAGGTGGCCGACACCGAACCGGACGGCCCACTCGCGGTGATGCTGCGCGGGGACGCCAAGGGGCCCGCCACGAACCCGGGTTACCGCGATGCCGCCGTCAGCTCGGCCACACACGGTGGACAGCCCGCCGCGTTCTGGGAGTTCACCTGGAACGGGTTCACCGAGACGGAGGGCGCGCGGCACACGTACGACCTGTGCTGGGAGGAGGGCGGCCGGATGTACGACGTGTGGGTGTCGGCGCCCGTCGGGAGGGCGACGGAGGCGAAGGAGTACTTCGACGTGGCGGTGGACACGTTCGTGGCGTCGTAGCGGCATTGCGTCATTGCGTCGAAGTGGTCGGTGGAAACCTTCGTATCCGCGTAAAGGGGAGATAAAGGGCGGCGCGCGCGTCACGGGTCTGTGACTGGAAAGCGACGGGGCTGGATGCCGAAGCGCTTGCCGCGATATGGATGGACTCATGAGCAATAACGGGGGAGTTCCTTACGGGGCCGATGAGCCAACGAGTTTCGGTCTGCAACCGCCGCGACCGGGTGTGCCCTACCCCGGTAACCCGTACGCCGCGCCGACCCAGATCGTCCCGGAGCAGCAGGAGCAGCAGGAGCGGCAGACGCAGCAGGTGGAGCAATCGCACCAGGAGCGGCAGCCGCAACAGGTGGAGCAATCTCACCAGGCGCAGCAGACGCAACAGGTGGAGCAACCGGACGAGTCCAAGCCGGAGCCGGGTGTGGGGCGTCTCGTCGCGGGCCGCTACCGCCTCCTCGCCAAGCTCGGCCACGGCGGCATGGGCACGGTCTGGCGGGCCAAGGACGAGACGGTGGACCGCGAGGTCGCCGTCAAGGAGCCTCGGATTCCGGACCATCTTCCTGAGCGTGAACGTGGCAACGCCTTCGAGAGGATGCGCCGGGAGGCGCGCGCGGCGGCGCGGCTCGACCATCCGTCGGTCGTGAACGTCCACGATGTCGCGGTTGTGGACGGACAGCCCTGGATCGTCATGGAGTTGGTGCAGGGGCGTTCGCTGGGCGACGCCCTTCAGGAAGGCACGCTCGGTGCCCGCGAGGCGGCGCGCGTCGGCCTTGAGGTTCTCGGCGCCCTGGAGGCCGCGCACGCGGCGGGCATCCTGCACCGGGACGTGAAGCCGGACAACGTCCTGCTCGGCCGCTACGGCCGCGTCGTGCTCACCGACTTCGGCATCGCCCAGATCGAGGGCGAGACCAACCTGACGGACACCGGCGGCTTCGTCGGATCACCCGAGTACATCGCGCCGGAGCGGGTGTTGGGGCAGCGCCCGGGCCCGGAGAGTGACCTCTGGTCCCTCGGTGTCGTGCTCTACGCGGCCACCGAGGGTGTCTCGCCCTTCCGCCGCAGCAACACCCCGGCGACCCTTCAGTCCGTCCTCAACTCCACGCCCGCGGCGCCCGCTTCGGCGGGCGGCCCGCTCGCCGAGACGATCAACGGTCTGCTGGACAAGGAGCCCTCTCGCCGCCCGGACGCGGCCAGGGTCCGGCGCCTCCTGGAGGAGGCCGCGCGGCCGCCCGCTCCTGCGCCGACGCAGGTCGTGCGGATCGCGCCCTCGGAGGGAGGCAAGGGGATCCGTGTCGGTCGCAAGACGCTGATCGGCCTGGGCGCGGTGATCGTCGCGGCGGCGGTGGCCGCGTACCTGGTGGTCGCGGATCCGTTCGCGGGGTCGTTGCCGGACGACTGGAAGCAGCAGGAACAGAAGGCGCTGGGCGCGACGTTGGCGGTGCCGGCGGACTACCAGGTGGGCAGGCCGGCCGCCGACGACACGGACAAGAACTGGGTCACGTACTCCGACTGGAGCGGCAGCATCTGGATCGGCCTGAACCTCGCGAAGAAGTCCGAGGACACCAGCGGCCAGATCAGCGCCAACTCTGCCGCCGAAATGTACGACGACGACGCCGAGTTCAGGGAGAGCGGCGCGTACGAACTCAGCATGCCTGAGGGCCCGAAGACGAAGACGGACCCGAAGGAGACCAAGTACCAGGGCAAGCTGTCCGCCGAGAACACGGTGACCTACACGACCACCGACAGCCAGAACCCCCGCCCCCGTGAGCTGAAGATCTTCTACTACAAGTCGACCAAAACGGGCGACATGTACAAGCTCACGATCAGCTACCCCGGCAAGGGCGACTTCACGGCACGCGGACGTGAAGTCGCCAAGAGGGCTATCGCGAACTTGGACATCAACAAGCTGTGAGGAAGGGCGGGGGCGGGGACCTGGCCGGCTCGGCGGTTCAGCTGAGCTTGGCGGCCTGGGCTGTGATGATCTCGGCCGGGATGTCGTAGTCGCCGGTGCCGGTACCCGGCTCGCCGGTGAGGGAGGCCAGACTTATCGAGTAGTACGTGGCGATCGTGCTGCCATGGCGTACGACCTCGCCCTTCACCACGACCTCGCTGCCTTCGGCGTCGACGGTCACCGCGAACGCGACCGATTCGTCGCCGCTTCCGGAGGCTTTGTCGGACGCGACCTTCGTGAACTTCTGGGTCTCACCGCCCGCCGTGGCGGTGAAACCGCTCGCGCAGCCCTCGACCGCGTCGGAGACGGAGGCAAGGGTTTCCTGGGCGCCCTCCCCTTCGTACGAGGAGAGCGAGACGAGCGTCATCGTGCTGTCGAGGGCACCGGTGATGTTCTCCATCGCGTCATCGAGCTCCTCATCAGTCATGTCCTCCAAACTCTTGCTGGAAGACGCGCTGGGCTCGACCTCCTCGGCGGCCTGCATGACCTGGCGGTTGAGGTACGCGGCCGAGTCGCCCGGCGCGAATCCCGTGAGGACGTAGGCGATCGGCGCGCACTTCTCGTCGACGACCTTGACCTCCTCCTTGGAGGAGGCGAAGTCCTCGGCTGTGGTCGGCGTGACCTCGTAGCCGTCGACGTCGGCCGTGGTGACGATCAGCTTCTCCAGCTCGGTGCTGCTCAGAGCCTTCGCGGCAGCCGTCGTCTCCTTCGCGCCGGCGGCCTTGTCACTGTCTCCGGAGTCGGATCCACTGTCGGAGCAGCCGGTGGCCAGGGCGAGCGACAGCACCGACGCGGCCGCTGCGACGCCGGTACGGGGCAGCGCGAATCTCTTCATTTTGAGCGTGTTCCTTTGGTGTGTTTCGGGTGTGCCACAAGTGAAGCTGGAATATGACTGCAAGATTAAAGGGAGCGTCAAGTGGTTACTCCTGCCGGGTCGTTCAGTGACATCTCGGGGAGAGCGGGCCCATCGCCGGCGCGGGTGACTCGAAGCCGGGTTCGCCGTCCGCCCGGACAGGGACGCACGCAAGTGACCAATCCTTGATCGCCGCACCCACAACGCCCTGATCAGCGCATTCGTTGCCAGCGATCACTGGCGTCGTGTGAGTACCCGGTGAAAGCCGATTACCGACGGGTACCCAAAGGGCCCCGCCGGGCATACCCTGCGGCTCATGACGGACTCGCAGGCCGCGGAGCAGGCCACGGAAAAGACCGGCACGGACGAGACGGCCGCAACGGACGAGACGGCCGCAACGGCTGCGACGGCCGCAACCGACGAGACGGCCGCAACCGGCGACACCAGTGCCACCGGGGAAGCCTTCGGCACCAACCCCCTCGCCCCCGCCCCCGCAGGCGCCCGCACGGCCGTCGATGTCGTCACGCCCGAGCTGGTCGCGCAGCTCACCAAGGGCGTCGTCGGATCCGGGCGGACCGCCAACCAGACCCCGTTCACGGGCGAGAAACTGGCCGATCTGCCCGAGTCCACCCCCGAGGACGTCGCGTCCGCCTTCGAGCGGGCCCGTGCCGCTCAGGTCCCCTGGGGTGCCACCCCCGTACGACAGCGCGCGGCCGTACTGCTCCGCTTCCACGACCTCGTGCTCGCGCGCCAGGCCGAGGTCCTCGACCTGATCCAGCTGGAGACCGGCAAGGCCCGGCTGCACGCGCACGAGGAAGTCCAGGCTGTCGCCGTGGCCGCGCGGCACTACGGGCGCAAGGCTCCCTCCTACCTCCGGCCCAAGGGGCACACCGGCGCCATCCCGACCCTCACCAAGGTCACCGAACTGCGCCACCCGCGCGGTGTCGTCGGCCAGATCGCGCCCTGGAACTACCCCCTGGAACTGTCGGTCGGCGACGCGCTCCCCGCCTTCGTCGCGGGCAACGCCGTCGTCATGAAGCCCGACACCGAGACCTGCCTCACCGCCCTCTGGGCGCGCGATCTGCTCATCGAGGCAGGGCTGCCCGCCGAGGTGTTCCAGGTCGTCCTCGGCGACGGACCCGTCGTCGGGCCCGAGATCGTCAAGCACGCCGACTACGTCTCCTTCACCGGGTCCACCCGCACCGGGCGCGAGGTCGCGCAGGGCGCCGCAGCCCGTCTCGTAGGCGTCTCGCTCGAACTCGGCGGCAAGAACGCCATGCTGGTCCTTGAGGACGCGGACATCGACAAGGCCGCCGCCGGAGCCGTGCGCGCCTGCTTCTCCTCCGCCGGTCAACTCTGCATCTCCATCGAGCGGTTGTACGTCCATGAGGACGTCGCCGATGTGTTCGCGGAGCGGTTCGCCGCCCGCACCAAGGCCATGCGGCTCGGTACGTCCCTCGCGTACGGGGCGGACATGGGCTCGCTGGTCGGCGAGCGGCAGCTGGAAACCGTGACCCGGCATGTGGACGAGGCCGTCGCCAAGGGGGCGAAGGTGCTGGCCGGAGGCGTCGCCCGCCCCGACATCGGCCCCTACTTCTACGAGCCCACCATCCTCGACGGCGTCGAGGCGCCCATGGTCGTCTGCGCTGAGGAGACCTTCGGTCCCGTCGTCTCCCTCTACCGTTTCAAGACCGAGGACGAGGTCGTCGCACTCGCCAACTCCACGGCGTACGGCCTCAATTCCTCCGTCTGGACCAAGGACGGCCGGCGCGGTCGCGCGGTCGCGGCCCGGCTGCGCACCGGAACCGTCAACGTCAACGAGGGCTACGCGCCCGCGTACGGCAGCGTCCAGTCGCCCATGGGCGGCATGAAGGACTCCGGCCTCGGCCGCCGACACGGCTCCGAGGGCATCCTCAAGTACACCGAGGCGCAGACCGTCGCCCACCAGCGGCTGCTGCCGATGGCGCCCTCGCTCGGCATGGACGACGAGAAGTACGCGGCGTTCATGAGCCGGAGCCTCAGGGTGATGAAGGCGCTGCGCTTCCGCTGACCCACTGGGTCCACTACTAGTTCTCAAGGTTCTCAAGGTTCTCAACGAGGAGAGCGGCACGTGTCACAGGAGAACTCTGTCCAGCAACCGGATGACGGCGATAACGGCGCGTACGACGGCGATGACGCCCCGTATGACAGCGGCGACGCCACGTACGACTACGACGTCATCGTCGTCGGCTCCGGCTTCGGCGGGTCGGTCACGGCCCTTCGGCTCACCGAAAAGGGCTACCGCGTAGGCGTGTTGGAGGCGGGCCGCCGTTTCACCCGCGGCTCGCTGCCCAAGAACTCCTGGGATCTGAAGAACTACCTCTGGGCACCCAAGCTGGGCCTGTACGGCATCCAGCGCATCCATCTCCTGGGCAAGGTCATGGTGCTGGCCGGTGCCGGCGTCGGCGGTGGGTCCCTGAACTACGCCAACACCCTCTACGTACCGCCCAAGGCCTTCTTCGAGGACCCGCAGTGGAAGGACATCACTGACTGGGAAGGGGAGTTGAAGCCGTACTACGACCAGGCCCGGCGGATGCTCGGCGTGCGGCTCAACCCGACCATGACCCCGTCCGACATCCATCTCAAGGCGGCCGCCCAGCAGATGGGCGTCGGCGACACCTTCCACATGGCGCCGGTCGGCGTCTTCTTCGGTGACGGGGAGGACGCGGACGGGACGGCGAAGGCCAGGCCCGGCGGCGAAGTGGAAGACCCCTACTTCGGGGGCGCCGGACCCGCCCGCAAAGCCTGCACCGAGTGCGGCGAATGCATGACCGGCTGCCGGCACGGCGCGAAGAACACCCTCAACGAGAACTATCTTCACCTGGCCGAGAAGGCGGGTGCCGTCGTCCACCCCATGACGACGGTCGTGTCCGTCACCGACGACTCGCAGGGCGGGTACGCCGTCACGACCCTGCCCACGGACGAGAAGCGCAAGGGCGAGGGGCGGATGTTCAAGGCCCGCCGGGTCGTGATCGCCGCCGGCACCTACGGCACGCAGACCCTGCTGCACCGCATGAAGTCGAGCGGCCAACTGCCGTACATCTCAGGCAGGTTGGGCGAGCTGACCCGCACCAACTCCGAGGCCCTGGTGGGCGCGCAGACCGACAACCGCCGGTACCGCAAGGCGCACGGCACGCCCAAGGCCGACTTCACCCAGGGCGTCGCGATCACGTCCTCGATCCACCCCGACGAGAACACCCACATCGAGCCCGTCCGCTACGGCAAGGGCTCGAACTCGATGGGCGGCCTGTCCATCCTCCAAGTCCCCTACACGGAGGGCTCATCGCCGTTTCTGGGATGGCTGTCCAACGCCGCGAAACACCCGCTCCTCGTGCTCCGTTCGCTCTCCAACCGTCACTGGTCCGAGCGGACCATCATCGGTCTTGTGATGCAGTCGGTGGACAACTCCCTGACGACGTACTTGAAGCCGACGGGCGCGGGGAAGGGACTGTTGACGGCACGTCAGGGACACGGTGCCCCCAACCCCCGGCAGATCAAGGCGGCTTCGGAGAGTGCGTCCGCGATCGCCGCCGAGATCAACGGCTTCGCGGGCAGCAACGTGGGCGAGCTGATGGGTACGCCGCTCACCGCGCACTTCCTGGGCGGCTGCCCGATCGGCGACTCGGCGTCCTCGGGGGTCATCGACCCGTACCACCGGCTGTACGGCCACCCCGGTATCTCCGTCGTCGACGGCGCCGCGGTCTCCGCCAACCTCGGCGTCAACCCGTCGCTCACCATCACCGCCCAGGCCGAGCGCGCGATGTCGTACTGGCCCAACAAGGGCGAGGCCGACCCGCGTCCGGTGCAGGGAGCGGCGTACGAGCGCCTCAAGCCGGTCGAGCCGCGGAGCCCGGCGGTCCCCGCGGACGCGTTCGGCGCACTGAGGCTGCCGTTCCTGGGGATGCCGACGGTGCCGCCGAAGTCGTAACCCCTGCCGCCGAAGTCCTGACCCCTGCCCGGCGCAGTCGCGCAGACAGAAAGAAGGACCTGCACCCCCCTCCGAGCGCAGGTCCTTCATTCAGCTGTGGCTAGTGGGCCGGCGGGCCGGGCCGCGTTACGCGGTCGCGCCACCCGACTTGCGGCGACGGACCACGTACACCGCGCCGACACCCGCGACGACGGCCACACCGCCGGTGAGGCCGATCAGCGGCAGTGCGGACGAGGAACCGGTCTCGGCGAGCGAGCCGGCGGCGTCCACCGTCTTGGCGTCGCTGATCTCCTTCGCGCCGCCGGTCTGCGGCTTGGCGTCCGGCGGGCTGCCCGCGTCGGAGCCGGCGGCGAGGATGTCGAAGAAGTAGATCCAGCCGTTCGGGTCGTCGGCGACCCAGCAGCCCTCGTCGTCCGCGTACTGGGCGAAGCCGCCGGTCACGCCGATGGCGTCCGGGACGTCGCCGCTGACGCTGAGGCGCAGCTGGTACGAGGTCGACTGGCCGGCGCCGAGCGAGAACGGGGTGAAGGTGCCGCCCTCACCCGCGGCGCCCGCGACCTCCCGCCAGGTGCCGGAGTCCTTGTCGAGGACCTGGACGCTGATCTCGCCGGAGTAGTCCTCCTCGTCGTCCCAGCCGATGGCCGCGACACCGATGAGCGGAGCGATGTTCGTGATGGTGTCGTCGCCGTCGTTGGAGACGTTGAACGAGAACTTCGTCCAGCCGCTGCCCGCGACGATCGTGTCGGGCAGCCCTGACAGGCCGCTGGTCAGATCGGTGCTGATCTGGGTGAGGTCGTTCCCGTCCTCGTCGACACAGAGCTCGGGCTCGTCGCCCTCCCCCGGGGTGCTCTGCGTGGGGGTCGGCGTGCTGCCGGGCGGGGTGCTGTCGCCGGCTGCCGGGGTGGTGTCCTCCGCGGCGGGCGACGTGTCCTCAGCCGCGGGAGTGGTGTCCTCCGCGGCAGGAGTGGTGTCCTCGGCCGCGGGGGTGGTGTCCTCCGCGGCGGGCGACGTGTCCTCGGCCGCGGGGGTGGTGTCCTCCGCCGCCGGGCTGCTCGTCGCCGTGGACGGGGACTCGGTGTCCGCGAACGCGGCCGGCGCCGACAACAGAGCGAGCGGGGCAAGGGCCGCCGTCGCGGCCGCAACGGCCATGGCACGACGAAGCTTCATGAAGACCTCGGGAAAGTCTGGTGCACCGCGAGGCCGCGGTACTCACGTGGGGGCCTTCGCGGTGGGGCGCGGGTGTGGCCGTTGGTTCAAGGGGTGTGACACGTGAAACCAGTGAAGGGTTGTGCCCGTCCTCACGGGATCTTTATGTGGGGTGGGTCACAGGATTTCCCGCTCATGGCGAAGGGCCCCGCGGGACGGAATCCGCGGGGCCCTTCGGCGTCAGCACCGACGTCAGGGCAGCGCCGGTGCCGGGGAGCGGCGCCGGGGGGTGCGCCGCTGGTCTGGGGGGCCGCCGGTCGGCGCCCCGGCGCGCTGGGGGCGCGCGCGTGGTGTCGACCATTGGCGGTACTGGGGTAATTCGGTTGTATTGCGGGGGACTTGGGCTGTTCTCGCATCGTGCGGGATGGGCGACGGACTCCGCAACCGTTACGACCGCATCTGAACAGATTCCGCCGGTCGGCCCCGGGCGTCCCCGGGGCCGGCCGTTCTCTTGGGTGACCGGGCTGCTGTCCCCTGCCGTCCGGTCCCAACCCTGGAGCGAGGTCCCACGACGCACGGCACGTTCCGTACGTCTCATCGCTCCAGCGAAAGCCACGCGTGGTTTTTTCGGGCCCGCCCCTGGCTGACACGGACACCGGGACCAACGAAGCCCCCGCGGACGCGGTCACGCGCCGTACGGGTGAGAGGGCATGGGTACGTGCGTGCGGCGCCGTACGGCACTCAGATACGGCCCCGGCACAGCTCCAGCAGCGTCATCGCCAGCGTCGTGCCCGGCTTGCCCAGCGCGTCCCTGTAGTGGCCGAGGATCTCCATCTCCCGCGAGAGGTTCACCCGGCGGCCTCCGGAGGAGATCCTGGCCTCCTGGATCACCGCCGAGACGGCCATCCGTTCCTGGACGAGACCGATGATCCGGTCGTCCAGGGCGTCGATGCGCTCACGGGCACCAGTGATCGTGTCGGCGGCCTCGTCGGTGCGGGCGCCGGTCTTGTCGAGTACGTCGGCTGCGTCGGCCATGGTGGGGCTCCTCTTGTGTCTTGTGGTGACGGGGTGCCCCGGAGCGGCAAGGTCCGGAAACGGCAAGCGCCCCGGGCCTTGTCGGCCCGGGGCGCCTGGGAAGTCGCTTGTCAGTTGCTCAAGCAGCACGACCATGGCAGCCGGTGGGCCGGTTGCCATAGGTAAAGACGAAGTTCGTCGCGTGCGTGAGCATGGGAGCAGTATGCAGGGGCGGGGCGTTCGGGCCAAGACGGTTCGGATAGTGAGACGGAGGGCTGGATCTTCAGCCCGTCCGGCGTTTGAGGACGAGCGCGTTCAGCGCGATACGGGGGTCTGGGGGCGGAGCCCCCGGATACGGGACGGGCAGGGGCGGAGGGGGCGAAAAAACCGCCCCAGCCAACCCCCACCCGCACCCCCGGTAGACTCAGCCCCACACACCCTTTGCTCACCGCCGGAAGGCAAACCGTGCCAGAAGTGTCCCCCGCCGCCCCCGACACCGTCCTGGTCGTCGACTTCGGTGCGCAGTACGCCCAGCTCATCGCCCGCCGCGTCCGCGAGGCCCGGGTCTACAGCGAGATCGTGCCGAGCACCATGCCGGTCGAGGAGATGCTCGCCAAGAACCCGGCGGCGATCATCCTCTCCGGTGGCCCGTCGTCGGTGTACGCGGAGGGCGCCCCCCGCCTCGACCGCGCGCTGTTCGAGGCGGGCGTCCCCGTCTTCGGCATGTGCTACGGCTTCCAGCTGATGGCGACGACGCTCGGTGGCACGGTCGACAACACCGGCGCCCGCGAGTACGGCCGTACGCCGCTCCACGTCTCGAAGTCGGGGTCCACCCTCTTCGAGGGCACCCCGGACGAGCAGTCGGTGTGGATGTCGCACGGCGACGCCTGCTCCGCCGCCCCCGAGGGCTTCACGGTGACGGCCTCCACGGACGTCGTCCCGGTCGCGGCCTTCGAGAACGACGAGAAGAAGCTGTACGGCGTCCAGCACCACCCCGAGGTGATGCACTCCACGTACGGCCAGCAGGTGCTCGAACACTTCCTGTACCGGGGCGCGGGTCTCACCCCGTCCTGGACCACGGGCAACGTCATCGACGAGCAGGTCGCGCTGATCCGCGAGCAGGTCGGCAGCAAGCGGGCCATCTGCGGGCTGTCGGGCGGCGTGGACTCCGCCGTCGCCGCCGCCCTCGTACAGAAGGCCATCGGCTCGCAGCTGACCTGCGTGTACGTCGACCACGGCCTGATGCGCAAGGGCGAGACCGAGCAGGTCGAGAAGGACTTCGTGGCCGCGACCGGCGTACAGCTGAAGGTCGTGGACGCGCAGGAGCGGTTCCTCGCCGCGCTCGCCGGGGTGTCCGACCCCGAGGAGAAGCGGAAGATCATCGGGCGCGAGTTCATCCGGGTCTTCGAGCAGGCGCAGGCCGACATCATCGCCGAGGCCGCGGCCGGCGAGGACGTCGCCTTCCTGGTGCAGGGCACGCTCTACCCGGACGTGGTCGAGTCCGGTGGCGGTACCGGCACGGCCAACATCAAGTCCCACCACAACGTCGGCGGCCTCCCCGAGGACCTCGAGTTCGAGCTCGTCGAGCCGCTGCGCAAGCTGTTCAAGGACGAGGTCCGGATGGTCGGCCAGGAGCTCGGCCTGCCCGACGAGATCGTCCAGCGCCAGCCGTTCCCCGGTCCCGGTCTCGGCATCCGCATCGTGGGCGAAGTGACCAAGGAGCGCCTCGACCTGCTCCGTGAGGCCGACGCGATCGCCCGTGAGGAGCTGACCGCCGCCGGTCTCGACCGTGAGATCTGGCAGTGCCCGGTCGTGCTGCTCGCGGACGTCCGGTCCGTCGGCGTCCAGGGCGACGGCCGCACGTACGGTCATCCGATCGTGCTGCGTCCGGTGTCGAGCGAGGACGCCATGACCGCCGACTGGTCGCGTCTCCCGTACGACGTCCTCGCCAAGATCTCGACCCGCATCACGAACGAGGTCGCGGACGTCAACCGAGTCGTCCTCGACGTGACCTCGAAGCCGCCGGGCACCATCGAGTGGGAGTAGTGCCGACTTAGTGCCGGGGCTCAGGTCCGTCTGAGGGTGCGCACCGGCTCTCCGGGCTTCCAGATCTCGACGACCAGATACGTGTCGTCCTCGACGTAGGTCCGTACGACCTCCGTCAGCTCGGTACGGAAGAGGTGGAACGGCTGCGGCGGTTCCACCTCTTTCACGTACGCGGCCTTCGCCGCCGAGTCGTCGGAGCTGTCCGAGTCATCCGAGTCGTCGGTCTCGTACGCCCGTCCGCTGATCCGGACATCGCCGCCCGCCATGGTGGTCCCCGGCCCCGGGTTCGCCTGGAGCGCGAAGCGCGGGTCGCGGCGCAGGTCCAGCGCCTTGAGTGAGTCCGGCATCATGCCGAGCCACAGCTCGCCGTGCAGGAAACGGACTTCGAGGCCGGAGGTGCGGGGGGAACCGTCCTTGCGGAGGGTCGCCAGGGTGTGGTGGGTGAAGGCCGTGAAGCGGTCCTCGACCGTGGTGGCCAGGTCCGGTTCCGCGGTGCTGAAGGCCGCCCAGGTCCAGTTCGTCGTCGTACGAGCCATGCGAGTCATACGTGGAGTCTCGCTCGGATACCCGACATCCTCTGTCCGGTATTCGCGTGCTCTCGGTGACTTTCCGGGTGCTCTCGGCGGTCGAGGGCACCCGGGACTCGTAACGGTTGCGCACTCTCTTCACCGAACGGCCCTGTTCTCCTGGGCTGACCGAGGGTAACTTCCGCTCCGTACCGGACACGCCAGTGCTGGAGGACATATGCACGGGCCCACCCCGCCCCTGCCCCTACCCACCGACCGGCTGCGGTTCGCCATGCCGCCGATGCACGAGTCGATGGACGACGAACGGCGGCACCGCCAGGAGCGGCTGGCCGGGGCGCTGCGGCTCTTCGGACGGCTCGGGTTCGAGGACGGGGCCTCCGGTCACATCACCGCGCGCGACCCTGAGTACAGCGACTGCTTCTGGGTGAACCCCTTCGGGATGCCGTTCAAGCACGTCACCGTGAGCGACCTCGTCATGGCCAACCAGGACGGCCAGGTGATCCAGGGCAGCTACCACGTGAACCAAGCGGCCTTCACCGTGCACGCCCAGGTCCACGCCGCCCGCCCCGACGTCGTCGCCGTCGCCCACTGCCACTCCGTGCACGGCCGCGCCCTCTCCGCCCTCGGCGACCTGCTCGACCCGATCACCCAGGAAAGCTGCGCCTTCTACGAGGACCACGCGCTGTACGACTCCTACACCGGCGTCGCCGTCGACGCCGACGAGGGCCGCCGGATCGCCTCCGCGCTCGGCACCGGCAAGGCCCTCGTGCTGCGCAACCACGGGCTGCTGACAGTCGGGGACTCGGTGGACGCGGCGGCCTGGTGGTTCGTATCCATGGAACGGTCCAGTCAGGTACAGCTCACCGCGCAGGCCGCGGGCCGGCCGATCCTCATCGACCACAAGCAGGCGGTCGCGACGCGGGAGCAGCTCGGCGGCGATCTGGTGGCGTGGATCAACTACCAGCCGTTGTGGCAGGACATCAGCCGGAGCGAGCCTGATCTTCTTTCGTAGGGGGTTCGCAGCCGGGGGGGGGCTCAGAACCCCCGGAGTACGGCCGCCTTCGTCGCCGTGAACTCCTCGTCCGTGAGTACGCCGTCGCGGTGCAGCTCGCCCAACTCCCGCAGGCGGCGCAGGAGTACGTCGTGATGGTCGGCCGGGGGCGGTGCGGCGGGCGCGGGTTGGGGGCGGTCCACGTACTCGCCCGTGCGGGTGGACGGGTGCGGCAGGCGTGCGGTGACGGCCGTGGCGACGAGCGCCGTGAGCAGGTCGCGGCGGGTGCTGCCCCACAGGTCGAGGGCGTACGGGTCCTTCTCCGTCGGCAGCTTGGAGAAGACGGTCTCGCCGGTCACGAAGCGCAGGAAGCCGTCCTCGTAACCGGAGTTGGGCAGCCACTCGACCTGTACAAGGTCACTCACGGCGATGATCCGCGGACCCGTCGCCCGCTTGACCCGGTCGGAGGTGTCCGCCCAGTCGATCCGCACCTGCGTGCCGTCGAACGACACCGTGCCGTCGCTGGAGCGGACCGAGACGGGGACCGGCGGGCCCGGGAGAAGGTACGTCTTCGCCGGTTCCTGGGGGATCTGGTCGAGGAGCAGCGCGCGGCGGATCTCCTCGGCGACGTACTCGGCGACCCCGGAACGGTCGATGTCGACCGCCAGCCGGTACGGGACGGCGGCGTCGGGCAGCCTGCCACCCGTCGCCTGGAGTAGCGGGTCGGCGCCCTCGCGCAGCCTCAGCCGCAGGCGGCCGCGCTTGCGTTCGGGTTCATAGACGATCCCTGAGATAGCCTCCAGGGGAACAGCGATCTCTCCGTACGTCTGCCGGAACAGCGGCACGGAGCGGTGCAGTCCCGGTGTGATCCTGACCGTGCTGCCATCGAAGGCCCAGGTCCCGTCGCGCTGGATGATCTCGGCCATACGCAAATTCTCGCAGCCGGGTCAACACGGGCGCTTGTGCTTCACCCGCGCTGACCAGACCTGCCGGATGCGGGCCGTGTTCCGTACGGCACAATGCGCTGTCATCGCGGCGCAGTAGTAAGGCAGTTGTACGGCAGTCAGGCGTACGGACGGTCTGGCCGCACGGGAGTTCTTGGCGCGGGGAAGGCGGCAGCGGACGTGGCGGTGCAGGAGGCGAGACACGGCGCGGAGCGTGGTGCGGGGGGTGGCGTGGGGCGCGGTGACGGGCTTGGCGCCGGGCTGGGTTCCGGGCAGGGCGCACACGGGGGTGGGTGCACCTGCGGGGACTGTCCGCACGGCGCGCGCGAGGGGCATCGGCGCGCTGTCGCCGCATTCCTCGCGAAGCGCGACGAGTTGGCGTCCGGGTACGGGCTGCCCGCCGCCGTCGCCCACTCGGCGTCCGCGTCCCGGCAGTGGGTCTCCGACGAACTCACCCAGTCCGCGGACATCGTCGCCGAGCGTGGACGCGTCGACGGCGAGGCGTGGCTCGGGCGGCTGTGGCGGCGTACCGCCTTTGTGGTGTGGGGAGTTGTCGTCGCGCTGCTCCTGGTGCAGGCGCTCACCGCGATCGGTGCGGGGTGGACGGCCGCGCGGACGGCCGGGCTGCTCGCCGCGCTTGTGACGGGCGGGGCGTTGACCGGGGCGGGGTATCTCCACCGGGCGCGTGGCGGTGCCCTCGCTCCCCTCATCGGCGAGGACAACCGTCTCTCCACCTCGCGTGTGGTGGCGGGGGGTTGGGTGCTGTTCGTGGTGTACGCGGTGCTTGTGCTCGTCGGGCAGTTGGCGGCGGCCTCCGCGCACGGCACCCGCGACGAGCTGATCGCCGGTCTCGATCTCGCCCGGGGCGCCGGTGTCGTGACCGTCGTCGCCGTGGTGTCCGGGATCGCTGTGCTGGTACGGCGGGTGGTGGGGCTGCGGGTGCTTGGGCAGCGGCTGCAGAAGGTGCGGGCTGATCGACCGCGGGCGTCCGATCTTCTGACGGACGACTCCGGGCGGGGGTCCTTCGCGGACATCCAGTACGTGGTGATCGTTGCGGTTGCTCTCGTGTTCGCGGCGGTGCGGCTGGCCCGGCGGCCCTCGCAGTTGCCGGATCTGCCGTGGGGGCTGGCGTTGCTGGTGCTGGTGTCCGCCGCCACCTATCTCGCCGGGAAGTACGCCGAGGGCGGGAAGCCGGTGATCCTCTCCGTCGTCCGCGCCCGTGAGGCGGGCGACCTCGACGCGCCGATCCGTACCGGGGACGACATCGAGATCCGCGGGGCCGGGTTCGTGCCGCCCGGTGCGCAGACGGCGGACCGGCTGTCGCGGATGGTGGTGCGGATCGGTCCCGTGCATGTCCATGTGCCGTTGGTTCCCGTGGCCGGGGGGTTCAGCAATCCCACGGATGCGGTGCTCACTGTGCCTGTGCCGGTCGATGTGGAGCCGGGGCGAGTGGAAGTGCAGGTGGTTACTGCTGCGGGGGTTGAGACGAATCGGTGCGTTATTGATGTGACGGATTGAGGGTGGGGTGTGCGGGTGCGTGGCTGCGGTCTGCTGTCCGGTGTCCGGTGGGTCGGGGGCGTGCCGGTACGTCCCGCCCGTCGCCGCTGGATCAGGCGTTGGGCAGGTGGCGGGGGTCCGGTGACGCGGACGTACGCGACGGGCATGTGGACGTACCGGCACGCCCCCTTCCGTGGTCTTTCGGCTGCGGGCCGCGCAGTAGCGCCTTCCGGCTCCGGCCCAGCGTCTCCCCTCCGTCCGGCGCTTGAAGGCCGGGTAGTTCCATCCCGAGCCCCCACCCACCCATGGGGGCTTCTTCACTCTTCATCCCCGGCCGAGGAGAGATCGTTCAGCCCGTCCGGCGTTTGAGGACGAGGCCGTTCAGGCCGATGCGGGGGTCTGGGGGCGGAGCCCCCAGGTACGGGTTGGGTAGGGGCGGAGGGGGCGAAAAAACACGCTGGCCACCCTCGCCCGGTGGCATAGCACCCCGGTCGCTGGACGGTGGACAGGAAAACGGGCACCCCGAGGCTTGAGCGGGGGCCTGCTGTCGTACGTATGGTCTGTTGAGGGGTCAACGGAACGCGGGCGAGAGGCGGCGGAGAGCGATGACTCACGGTATGCGAACGGACACCCCCGGTCCCTATCTCGATGGGGGGCGGGACTGGCGGGACACCGCCACCCGATACGCCCTGCTTCCCCTGCGCGTCTTTCTCGGCGTCACCTTCATCTACGCCGGCCTGGACAAACTCACCGACAGCGCGTTCCTGTCGGACTCCGGCGCCGGCTCGATCGGCGACATGATGCGCACCGTCCGGGACTCCTCGGCGATCCCGGCCCTCGTGGACCTGTCGCTGAAGAACCCCGTCGGCTTCGGCTACGCCATCGCCTTCGGTGAGCTCGCCGTCGGCATCGGCACCCTGATCGGTCTGCTGGCCCGCCTCGCCGCGTTCGGCGGTGCCCTCATCTCCCTCAGCCTGTGGCTGACCGTGAGCTGGGCCGCCGACCCGTACTACTACGGCAACGACCTCCCGTACATGTTTTGCTGGGTACCTCTTGTGCTGACTGGGGCGTCCGTCTGGTCATTGGATGCCCTGATAAGGCGCCGACGGCGTGGACGGGGCCATGCGGGGGCCTGGCGGTAAGTCAGAGCTGCTCCTGGTCGGACATGTGCCGGTACAGGGTCGCCCTGGACACTCCCAGAGCCTTCGCTATGTCGTTGACGCTCTCGCCCTTGGTCTTCCTTGCCTTGGCCATGACGAGGAGATCATCAGTGATGACCGTGGGGCGCCCTCCGGTGCGCCCCAGTGCCTTGGCTGCTTCGAGTCCGGCCTTGGTCCTGTCCTTGATGAGGGAGCGCTCGAACTCTGCCATGGCGGCAATGATCTGGAAGAAGAGACGGCCGTCGGCAGAGGTCGTGTCTACGGCACTGAGGGCGCCTGTCAGCACCTTGAAGCCGACGCCGCGTTCCCTCAGGCCGTCCACGATGCCCACAAGGTCGATGAGGGACCTTCCAAGCCTGTCGAGCTTCCAGGCGACGAGAGTGTCTCCCTCCCTCAGGTAGTCGAGCACGGCAGTCAGTTCAGGACGATCGGTGTTCTTGCCGGATGCCTTGTCTTCGAAGATCCGAGAGCATCCCGCTGCGGTGAGTGCATCCCTCTGAAGCTGCGCTTCCTGGTCGTCGGTTGAGACTCGGGCGTAGCCGATGAGGTGACCGGTAGTGGTGTTCGTCGTCACGCCCCGAGCGTCTCGTAACTCGTCTCAAAACTTCAAGTCGTCTCACGTGGCTGTGAGACGGGTTTTGAACACCTCTGGGGGTCTTTGTGGGTCTCGTCGTCCACCGTCTCGCAAACCAAGGTTTCTGAGACACCCTTCGTTGTGTCCTGAGACGTGCACCCGGGGGTAATGGCGGCGGGAATCCCTCGCAGGGACCGCAGGGGCGGGTTCCTCCGATGCTGTACGGGTATCAGGACTTGCTGCGCTCTGTGCACCGTGTGCATTGGCAGGGAGGCCAAGCAAGTGTGATGAGGGGTTGAAGATCGTCCGTCGTGGACACCGTTCGCTCCGGATCCCAGGTCTTTCCTGAGTCACGGGAGACGTGCATGGTCATCAAAGGGCGATCGTCGAAGAGCCCAACTGCCTTCTTCGGGCTCATGAGTTGTGGGCCTTGGCGTGATGCTGGCGCGGCTCGACGTTCGCATCGGAGACGGCGCTGTAGTCGCCTCTCGACCGGGAATTCTTTCGACGTACGCAGATGCCGAGACAGGTGCCGCATCCTGATACTGCTCTTGGCTCTGGCGGCAGTTCGGTGAGTCCATATCCCTGAGGTTGCTGTGTGCTCGCCATTAGTCCTCCCCGGTTTCGTGACCCATTCATGGTCCACCGGTTGGCGAGCAACGCCGATCATTATTCCCGTTCCTGACTAAAGATCATCGGTAGTGTTCTGCGCACTGCCCAAGCAGTTCTCTTGCTTCACCTCCGAAGAGGGCGTGACGCCCGAACGAGGTAAAGACGGAAAGATACTCAGAGATGTCACGGGGATCACGAAAGACCATGCGACCGGTGAAGTTCTCGACCGTGGCCAACCGATCGTCGTAGATGGTGAAGGTGTTCATCGGGCCGCGGGGCATCACCGTCCCCGTCGGGATAACTCCCATACGGATGTTGGGAAGGTGGGAGACTGACGCAAGGCGGTCAATCTGAACGGCCAGGGCGGAGTGCGGGACGACGGCCCATCTGACTGCCTGTTCCGTGAGGAGAAACGTGAACGTCTTCGTTGTGTCGTAGAGAACGGCCTGACGCTCCAGCTTTCTCGCCATGGTCTTGGAAGGGTCGCCCGGTGTGTGGCTCAGGCTGGCACGGATGTATTCCGGTGTCGCCAACAGGCCTGTGACCATCGCTGGCAGAAAGTATCTCAGCTCCGTCGCTTCGGACTCCAGTGAGGCCAACTCCGCCTGACGCTTCTCCATCCCCCTACGCCAGGAAGAGCGTTTGTCCTGCCATTCGGTGTTCGCGATTCGAGCAAGTGCAGTGATCTCGGTGACTAGTTCAGCAGGAGCATCCAGAGCTCGAAGGATGCGTTCGACGTCCACGAGCTTCGGTGTCTTCTTGCCAGTCTCGAACTTGCTGATCTGGCTCTGGGACATGTTGCACCGCATTGCGAGCCGATCCCCTGTGAGACCGGCTCGCTTGCGCAACTCGCGGAGCTTTTCTGCCAGATCAGTCTTCGACTGTCCTAGCTGCTCAGGGTCGAACGTCACTCGTCACTCGGATCTTTCACGTACTCGAAGAACGGTACGGAGTGGGTCAGGGCTATGCGTTTCCACTCCAGATACGGGGTGATGTTGCCAGCGAACAACTCCCGGTTTATCTGTGTCCCGTCAGGTCGGAAGTTGAGGTGCGCCACTCGTGTCTCGTCGAACATCCACCAGTCGGTTCCCGAGATTGGTAGTCCGTAGTCATCATGCGTGACGTCCAGGACTCGGATGTCCTCCCCTGCTTGGATGTTTCCGGGGATCCCCCAGGCGAATTGATATCGCTGATAGTCCGTCAATGGCTGGCGCACGATCCGTACTCGCCCGATGGTCCGCCCAGATGCCACGTAGTCGTGAACACGCTCATGCCAGCGTGAATTGTGGTCGGCAGGCTTGGGTTCCCCCCGAAGGAACCGAGCAACGTTCTCGGTCTCCTTGGGCATGGTGTACGTGGGCTGAGCCTCGAACCGCCAGGCGTCACGCTGGAAGGCGTCGAACGTCCTGCGCCACTCATCACCATCCAAGGGCACGTACGGCCTCCCTGAGCACTGCTTCGGGGACCTCCACCAGGGCCTCACCCTCGGGCGGCTGGAAGGCGCTGGACGCGTCCCCCTGGACCACGATGGAGCCGCTTGCCGTGCGGTAGACGTTCGGGCAGTCGTCGTCATCGCAATTGGGTCCGTCGAACTTGCCAGTGAGACGGGTCAGTTCCTCACGTGCCATGGTGCCCCTCGTCTGTGACCCCTGTTGGGGCTCTTGCTGATCGACGCTACGTAGGCTGTTGTTCCTCGTCCATGCCGGAACCGAACTATTCCTGATACGGAATAAACGATCTTTGACCACGCTGCCCCTCGACCTGTGCGGTCCCCCGAGGGACGCTGTCGGCCGCGTGCGGTGTGACCCTGCTCTCAGATGCTCAGGCTGCTGTCCCGGAGCTGAACAAAGGACGCGTACATTATTTATGTGGGGGGTTGTATATGCCCCCCACGAAAAGAGCCTCTAGGAGTCGCTAGTACTAGTGAGCATCCCCTCAAGAGGGATGCCCTCTGAGTCAGTGAACAGTGAATGGCTCGCTTCTGTTTCCTAGGTCCACCTCTCCACCGAAGTCGGTGGTGTTGGAGACCCCCTTGGCGAGGGGATGTAGCCTGATGCTGATTCCTGCCTTCAGCAGGTGACGTGTCCTCTCGGCTTCATTGCCTTTGTTCCTCTCCCACATATGACGGAAGATCTCCCCGGTGTCCCGGTACTCGTACCTATCCGGCTTGTCTCCTTCGGCCGCCAGGGAGTCGTGTTCTTCGTAGAGTGCCGCAATCTCTTCCTCTGTGGCCTTCTTTGCGAATCCCGATGAGTTCTTGCCGCCAGGGCGGATGGACCTCTGGAGTTCCGTTACGTACTCTTCGATCTCCCGGAGCCTCTGGGAGTTGTTGGAACCCTTGACGTAGTGGCGCTCATGCATAGGGAAGTCCCCGATGGTTCCGAGGATCATCGTCTCGACGAGCTCCTCTACTTTCTCCGCCCGGAAAGCGTACCCCTTGCCGCAGGAATCCCGATTTGCTGACTTATTGCATCGGTACACCGGCTTGCCCTGCTGTCGCTCCGGGTTGAAGAGGTACAGGTTCTTGCCGCACCCTCCGCAGAGTACAACTCCGCGATAGGCAGTCGTGTTCTTTGTGGAACGGCGGGCGGCACCAGGGCGTCCGTTCATCTCATGCTGAAGCTTCGCCCATTCATCGTCTGTGAGGATGGGGTCTGCCATCCGGATCTTCCCCTCGGAAGTGAGGATAGGTTGAGAGACCCCGTACTTCTTTCCGGGAATCTTCACCTCCTCGCACTTCCAGCCTAGGATGGTTTCAGACCTAAGAATGTTAGTGAGAGTACGGCTCCGCCAAACAGGCATAGGAGTCCCGTTTTTCTTTCGGCGATCTGACATTCTCTCGCCCGCAGGGGAGGGAAGTCCTCTGGTATTGAAGTCGTCGCAGATAATGGAGTAAGGCTCCCCGTCCTCGACTACTCGCTTGTACATCTCCCGAATGGCTTGCCTTTGATTATCTCGGACTTGAAGCCTCATTGCGCCATCGGTGTCACGGAAGGACTCGTAGCCGTAGGGTGGTTTTCCCTTGGCCCAGACGTTCTTTGACTTCGCGTAGCTCTGGAACGACTTGACCCGCATGGAGATGTTCTGGGCTTCAGTCTCGGCGATAGCCGCGAACAGCTCGATGATGACGTGCCGGAAAGGGCCGATCATGTCGAGCACAGGTTCTTTGACTGAAACCAAGGCCTTGCCGCCGTGTGCAGTCGCCCACTTGATCATGTCTTGCATGTCGACGACCTTGCGGACGAATCTGTCCATCTTCCAGAACAGCAGCAGATCGAATTCTGGAGCCCGGTTGTTCAGCCACTCCCCGAGTCCCGGTCTCTCGAAGGGATGGGACTTGGTGGCGGAGATGTGAGCGTCTCTGGCTACGCCTACCACCTGCCAACCGAGATGCTGCCTCTCGTTCACATAGGCCGTGCAGTCGTGGAGTTGTCGTTCCAGCGAGGTGGACGCATCGGTCTCGTTGCTGATCCTGAGGGCGATCAATACACGCACAGGCTTCATGGATGGGACCCTATAACAGCGGTACGCAAGTGACCTGATCTATCTGATGGCCTGGCTGCCCCTGGTGCTGGCAGGCGCCTCGGTCTTCTCCCTGGACGCGGCCCTGAGGGCGAGGCGCAGGCAACGGGCCGGCGGTTATCGCTAGGAGCTAGGGCCTCCGGCCTAGGTGCGTCCGTCCCGGTGCCGGTGGGCGTTCCGGCAATGGTGGGCGGGCGCAGGGGAGACGTTCGACGGGGCTATCTCCCCTCGCCCGGCGTCGCCGCCGGTTCTCGGCGTGCCCTGCGGCGTCTCCGTACGGCGTGGGTCAGCAGGGCCACCGCGCCTGCTAGGCAGAGGCCGAGTGCGACTACGGGGATTATCGCGAACCATGGGGTCTCCCAGAGGCCGCCCGCGTCGCCGGCGTAGATGACGCCCGCGAGGGTGAGGAAGCAACCCGTGATCAGCTTTCCGGGCTGGAACTCATGACGTCGCACGGGTTACCTCCGCCTGGCCCACGCCGACCTGGAGGTCGAGGTCGAGCGTGCCGCCGTTCTTGTCGGTGGTCGTGGGTGAGAGTGTCACGCTCTTGTGCTTGCCCGGCTGCACGTCCACGTCCTTCTTGTCGTCGCCCGGCAATTGGATGTCTCCGACGCCGACATCGACGGTCAGGTTCACGGTCACGTCCTTCGGGACGATCACCTTGAGATGGCCCGCGCCCACCTCCGCGTTCGTCGACACCGTCTGGCCCTTGGCGAGGTCGAGGCCCGTCAGGTCCAGGGTGCCCACGCCTGTGCCGAGGTTGTACGCATCCTGCACGTCGGCGGCGGTGGCGGGTGCCCAGTCCGTTCGTACCCAGTGCGTGCTGATGTCCTTAGGCAGCGCGGCGGAGCCTGCGAGCAGGCCCGCGGTGATCAACGCGAGGAAGATCGAGCCCGCGCCCGTACGCCCCTTGAACGCGCTGATCGCGATGCCCAGGCCGAACACGATCAGCGCGCAGGCCAGGCCGGTCTGCAAGCTGGTGCCGAGCGTGTGCTCCTCCCACGTCAGGCTTGTGCCGAGGATGCCCGCGATGAGTGCGAGCACGAACACCCAGCCGCCGATCCAGCGCGGGCCGGACGGCTTCGGCTGCCGTGCCGTGCGTATGTCCGGGCGGCTTGTGCCCCGGGCGATGTTGAGGGCTGCCGCCACGTCACGGTCCCGCGTGTCCTGCGGTCCCCACAGATAGCCGGTCCCGCCCACATGGGATCCGTCTTTGACGATCGGGTCGCGCCACCAGGAGGGGTAGGAGGCGGGGACGGGTGGCGCCTGCGCCTCCGGTGGGGCGTCGGCGACGGCCTGGGCGGCGAGTGGGTCGGGGTCGGGGGCGCCGCGCTGCTGCGACCAGAACCCCGCGCCTGCCAGGAGCAGGGCGAGGACCACGGCGAAGGTCAGCACCCCGCCGTTGTTGAGCATCGAGAGGAACACTCCGCAGCCCACCAGGGCGAAGAGCACGGCCGTCAGTGCCTGACCGTCCACGCGGCCGGTCAGGAGCTTGCGTACCTCGTTCTCCTCGTCGTCGTCGTACGGCACGAACAGCCAGACGAAGCCGTAGAAGATGAGGCCGATGCCGCCGGTCGCGGAGAGCACCGCGAGAACGATCCGGAAGATCACCGGGTCCATGTCGCACTGCCGCCCCAGCCCGGCGCACACCCCGCCCAGCATCTTGTGGCGCCGGTCGCGGCGGAACTTGAGGGGCGTGCCTGGTGCGGTCGTCGCCGACCCGGCCGTGGCACCGTCCTCGTGCGCGCGCGGCTCCTCACCCGGGGCGGAGGGCACGGCGTCCCGCGGCCCGGGGCCCGGGGGCGGGCCGGCCGGGCCGCGGGCGGGATCCGGCTCCGCCGCCGCGTGCTGGTGGTCTGTCATGCGTCCATGGTGACGGGCGGGGAGGCGCGGCGGCAGTCGGGATGACCCTGGCCGAACCCTGATTTCGGCCCTGAGGGGGGCGGGGGAGCTGTTCGATCAGCGGATTCTCGAAGATCAGGGGAGTCTCGGGGGTCGACCCTGATGCCCGGGTCCGCCGGGCGTGTGAACATCGATGGCATGCCGGAAGCCGCAGCCATCTCCCTGGACGCCCCGCGGCCCCCGCGCAAGCTCTACCGCAGCAGCGACGGACGCTGGCTCGGGGGCGTGGCGCGAGGGCTCGCCGGGCATCTCGGGCTGCCGGTGATCTGGGTTCGGCTCATGTTCGTCGGCCTGTTCATGGCGGACGGGCTGGGCGCGCTGCTGTACGCCGCGTTCTGGTTCTTCGTGCCGCTCGGAGTGGGCGGGGTGGGAGGAGCCGCCGGGGCCTCCGGCGGGCGTACGCCGGGCATCTCCACCGAGACCGCTCCCGACGGCCGTCGCAGACTCGTGGCCCGCAAGCCGGACAAGGGGCAGATCGTCGCGCTGCTCCTCATGGTCGTCGTGGCGATGGTCTTCGTCGGCAATGTGAATCTCGGTGGCGGAGCGAAGGCGTATCTGTGGCCGACCGTGCTCGTCGGCGCGGGCGTCGCCCTGGTCTGGCGCCAGGCGGACAACGCGCGGCGGGCCCGCTGGGTGGAGGTCGGCCGTCGTCGTCGTACGCTCACGCTGCTGCGTTCCGCTGCTGGTGTCCTGCTGGTCACCACCGGGGTATCCGGAATATTCGTCCTCCAGGGCTCGGCTGCCCACCTCGGCTCCGTCCTCCAGGCCGCACTCGCGGTTCTGGTCGGTATAGCGCTGTTGGCCGGCCCCTATCTCGTACGCATGACACAGGACCTCTCCGAGGAGCGCCTGATGCGTATCCGCGCCCAGGAGCGGGCCGAAGTCGCCGCCCATGTCCATGACTCGGTGCTGCACACCCTGACCCTGATCCAGCGCAACGCGGACAATGGGAACGAGGTACGGCGCCTGGCCCGCGCCCAGGAGCGCGACCTGCGCACCTGGCTCTACAAACCGGAGGGCACGGGAAAGGACGAGGCCGAGGAGCCTGACACCCTCGCCGAGGCGGTCCGGCGCAACGCCGCGGAGGTCGAGGACAAGCACGGCGTCCCCATCGAGGTCGTGGTCGTCGGCGACTGCCCCCTCGACGACGGTATTTCCGCGCAGATGCAGGCCGCGCGGGAAGCGATGGTGAACGCGGCCAAGTACGGTGGCGAGGGCGGCGCGGTACAGGTCTTCGCCGAAGTCGAGGGCACCACGGTGTTCGTGTCCGTCCGCGACCGCGGCCCCGGCTTCGACTTCGACGCGATACCCGCCGACCGCATGGGCGTCAGAGAATCGATCATCGGCCGCATGGAGCGCAACGGCGGTACGGCGCGGCTGCGCGCGGTGCCGGACGGCGGCACGGAGGTCGAGCTGGAGATGGAGAGGGCGGAGAGGACGTCATGAGTGACACGAATGGGCCTGTGGAGTCCGGCAGTTCTGCCGGCGGCGAGGAGACCCCTTCGGCTGCCGCCGCATCCGGAGAGGCCGCGAACGTGGCCGGGTCGGCCGCTGTCGGTGCCGGAGGCGGGCGTCATGCGCGGGTCGTGCTCGTCGACGACCACCGCATGTTCCGTACGGGAGTTCAGGCCGAGATCGGGCAGACCGAGCGGACCGGCGTCGAGGTGGTCGGCGAGGCCGCTGACGTCGACCAGGCGGTCACGGTCATCACGGCCACGCGGCCCGAGGTCGTTCTGCTCGACGTTCACCTGCCGGGCGGCGGCGGTGTCGAAGTGCTCCGTCGTTGCGCCCCGTTGATGGGTGACGCCGAGCAGCCGGTCCGCTTCCTCGCACTGTCCGTGTCGGACGCCGCGGAGGACGTCATCGGTGTGATCCGCGGCGGCGCCCGGGGCTATGTCACCAAGACGATCACCGGTGCGGACCTCGTGGACTCCATCTTCCGCGTCCAGGACGGCGACGCGGTCTTCTCGCCACGCCTGGCGGGGTTCGTCCTCGACGCGTTCGCCTCGACCGACGCCCCGCCCGTCGACGAGGACCTCGACCGTCTCACCCAGCGCGAGCGAGAGGTCCTCCGCCTCATCGCCCGCGGCTACGCCTACAAGGAAATCGCCAAGCAGCTGTTCATCTCCGTCAAGACGGTCGAGTCCCATGTCTCGGCCGTACTGCGGAAGTTGCAGCTCTCCAACCGGCACGAGCTGACCCGGTGGGCCACGGCGCGACGTCTGGTGTGAGTGAGTGAGTGAGTGAGTGAGTGAGTGAGTGAGTGAGTCGACGAGGCGGACGACGGTTCGCGGGGGCCGTACGGCGTCCGGTGCGCGGTCGCCCTCACACCACCCGGGCAGCCCCGGCGAACGGCATCTGGTCGATCGGAGCCAGTCGCACCGGCACGCTCGGGTTGGGGGCGTGGATCATCTGGCCGTTGCCCACGTAGATGCCCACATGGCTGATGCCCGAGTAGAAGAACACCAGGTCGCCCGGGAGAAGTTCGGAGCGGGAGACGCGGCGGCCGGCGTTGATCTGGGAATAGGTCGTACGGGGAAGCGCGATGCCCGCGGCGCGGTACGCGGCCTGGGAGAGGCCGGAGCAGTCGAAGGCGTCGGGCCCGGTGGCACCCCAGACGTAGGGGCTGCCGAGCTTCCCGTAGGCGTACGAGACGGCGGCTGCCGCACGGGAGTTGGGGGCGGCGACGGAACCGGCCTGGGCTGCCGGGTCGGTCAGGTCCCGCGTCGAGGAGCGTGAGGCGCGGTCGCCTGAGTCGCCGGTGCCCTCGGCCTGCGCGCGCTCTTCGTCGCTGAGTCGACTCAGCAGCTGCCGCGCCGCATCCAGCTTTCCGTTGACCGTCTTCTTGTGCCGCTTCAGCTCCGCCTGCCGCGACTTGAGCGAGGTCAGCTCGACATGCGCTGCCCCGCGCAACTGGGCGATCTCCCGCAGCTGTTGACGTACGCGATCCACGGCCGCCGCCTGCCTGCTGCCCGCCCGTTCGGCGAACGCGGCCCCTTCCAGGTACTGGCCGGGATCGTCGGAGAGCGCGAGTTGCAGCGCCGGGTCGAGGCCGCCGCTGCGGTACTGCGAGGCGGCGATCGAACCCAGTGCGTCGCGCGCCGAGTTCAGGCGTTCCTCCTTGCGTGCCGCCTCGTCCTGGAGTTTGTCCAGCCGTTCCGCAGCCTTGCCGGCCTTCTCCTTGGCGCCGTTGTACTTCTCGGTGGCGACCTCCGCCTCCTCGTACAACTTGTCGACCTTGGCCTTCACCTGCGCCGTCGACAGCTGGGGCTCGGCGTACCCTGTCCCGTCGAAGGCGGTGGCCGTCGCCGCGCCCGCGAGGGCGATCGTGGCGGCTGTGCGGACCTTGCTTCCGCCGAGCGAGCGCTGCCTGGGCTTGCGGTGCGCTGCCACGAGGGCCCACATCCTTCCGTACGGCCGCCGGAGCAGGAGCCCGGCGGTCAGCGGTTACGCGTCCGGCGGCGGCCCACACAGGGGGAGCGGGCCGCCGCCGGACCTTCTCGGCGGTGGTGTCCGGTTGCCGCCCCTGGCCAGGGCGGCGATGGGGAGCCGGGCACCTGGTGGAGGACGCTAAACCTGAGCGTGAGGGCTTGGTAACGCCATGTATGCAATTGGCGCCACTGGATCACTTGATGACCGCAAATGACCGTAATTCCGGTCTGGTGCCGCTGACTTCACAGGGTGTGATGACCGATGTGGCGAATCCGGGACAACCAGACGTGCGCCGGTGCTATGGGTTACAGGGGGTGGGCCGGTGACAAGAGGGACCGGGGTGCATGAATAGGCTCCGGTCTCATGGACGTACTCATCCATCTCTTCGTCGGCCTGCACATCATCGGCATCGCCTCGCTCCTCGGTGGCTTCCTCACCCAGATGAAGGCGATGGGCCGGGGCACGGCCCGTTTCGTCCCCGCGATGCTGCATGGCGCGCTGACCATGCTGGTCACGGGCGTCGTGCTGGTCGGCCTCAACCAGGCGGACGATCAGTCGGTCAACAACATCAAGATCGGCGTGAAGCTGGCGCTGCTGATCGTGATCCTGGGGCTCGTCTATGTGAAGCGCGACGACGAGAAGGTGGAGAAGGGGCTCTTCGGGCTCGTCGGGCTGCTGACGACGGCGAACATCTTCATCGCGGTGTTGTGGACCTGATTCCGCGCGGTGCCGCGGACCTGACGGCTCCGGCCGCCACCACCAGCCAACCGGCCACCGCGATCCACAGCAGCACCTTTCCCAGCCCGTCGAGCCACGTGACGTCCAGGGCGGTCGAGACCACCAGGGCCGCCACCGCCGTCATCCCCATGGGGAACACGGTCGCCCAGCGCCGCACGTCGTAGCGAAGGCGCGGCCGGGCCAGTTCCGCGACGGCCAGGACGCAGTACCAGGCGAGGCCGAGGACGAGCAGAGCGGTGGTGACGGCGCGCAGGACGCCGTTGTCGTCGTCGTTCCACAGGTACGCGTCGACGTTGTGCGCCGCGACGAGCCTGGCCCCGGCCAGCGCCGAGATGGCGAGCGCGCCGACCGCGATCCAGTGGTCCCCGGCGCCCCTGACCACCTCCCTGATGTCGAAGTACGTGAACGCCACCCCGTAGAGCACGATCCCGAGCCAGAACAGCACCAGCGCGGCATGCGCGAGCCAGTCCGCGCCCACGGCCGCGGCGAGCGTGGCACCCAGCACCGAGAGCCCCTGCGTGGCCACGCACACGAGGAACACCCCGCCCGGCATACGACGACTCCAGTGCCGTACGACGACGAAGAGCAGCACCGGCCACAGCACGGCCGACAGCGCCAGCAGGGCCTCGGCGAGCTCCTGCCACCCCAGCGCGGACAGCCGCAAGCCGAGGATCGTGGTCGCCGCGACGGCGGTGAGCCCGGGGGGCGTGCTCGCCTCCGCCGCCCAGCGCGTCCGATCCCGTACCAGCCGTACGGCGAAGTCCGCGGCGAGCGCGAGCCACGCGGCGGACGCCAGGGCCAGTGCGGCACGGGACAGCGTCTCGTAGCCGGTCAGATGCAACCCGACCGAGACGATGCCGGTCGCCATGACGGCGGCACCGGCGGCGGGCGGCCGCTCGGCCCACCAGGCGCGGAGCTGGGAGATGGCTGACATGGGCCCGATGCTAAGGATCTTCGGGCGGGTTGCCCGTGGGGCACGCGCGCGTGGGGATTAAGGCGATTAAAACGTGGGGCACGCACGCGTGGAGCACGAAAACGTGCTCCACGCGTGCGTGCCCCGTGAAAGGTGTCGGGCGGGCGATGCGTTACGCGGGCCGTACCACGCTGTGGATGGCCGCCTCGCCGTCGTAGAAGATCGACTCCTCGCGGACGTACGCGCCCGGCTTCGGGGCGTGGATCATCATGCCGTTGCCTATGTAGAGGCCGACATGGCTGACGTCGCCGTAGAAGAAGACCAGGTCGCCGGGCTGGGCGTCGGTGAGGGAGACGGTCGTGCCGGCGGTCACCTGGTCGTAGGTGACGCGCGGGAGGGTGACGCCGGCGGCCTTCCACGCGGCCTGGGTGAGGCCCGAGCAGTCGTACGAACCGGGGCCGGTGGCACCCCAGACGTACGGCTTGCCGACCTGTGCGCGGGCGAACGCGACGGTCTTGGCCGCTTTCGTCGTGTACGCGGAGTCGGCGGTGGTGGCCGAGCCGGTGGTGCCGGTCGTCGCGCTCGACGACGACTCCTGGGCCGCCTGTGCCGCGGCGTCGGCGGCCGCCTGCTGCTGCGCCAGCTCCGCGGCCTTGCGCTCGGCCGCCTTGCGCTGCTCCTCCTCGATCGCGGCGAGCCGCGCCTTCTCGTCCGCGGTCAGCTGCGAGAGCAGCTCGCGTGCCTTGGCGAGCTTCTGCTGGACGTCGGTCTTGGACGCCTGGAGGGCGTTCTGCGACGTGGTCAGCGTCTCCAGGCTCTGGGAGGCCTCCGTGCGCGTCTCGGCGGCGGCGGCCTGCTCCGTGACGTAGTCGTCGACGGCCACCTTCTGGCGGTCGGTAAGACGGCTCATCAGCTGGGTCTGGTCGAAGTAGTCCTGTGGGTTGTCGGCCAGCAGGAGGGAGGCGGTGTCGGGGGCGGCGGCCCCGGTGCGGTACTGCGCCGCGGCGTACCCGCCGAGCTCCTCACGCGCGGTGTTGAGCTTTTCGGTGCGCTGGGCGACGTCGTCGAGGAGGGTGTCGACCTTCTTGCGCTGCTTGGTGGTCTTCTCCTTGGCCGCGTTGTACTTGTCGGTGGCCGACTCCGCCTGCCGGTAGAGGTCGTCGACCTTCTTCTCGACCTCTTCGAGGCTCGGCTTGGACTCTTCCGAAGGCGCGGCGTTCGCCGTCTGGGAGAGCAGGGCCACCGAAGTGAGGGCCGCTGTGGCGAGAGCGGGGGCCGTACCCGCCACGCGCGAACCCGAGAACCATTTGCGTTGCGACGCCAAGGGAGGCGACTCCTTCCATCATCCGCCTACCGGGTTAGCTGTCGGGTTCGGGCGGGTGGTTCGGAAGGGTTGCCCTACGGTCCATGCCCGACAAGGCAGTTGGACCGATTCACCCCAAGTTCGGTGGGTCCCCGGTTCCGGCTGCCACGAGGGCGCACCGAATTCGGCGGAGGCCACCGCGGCCCGGCGACGTTCGCCGGTGGGGGTCGGGTGGCCTGATCAGCACGCTAGCCAACTCGTGCGGCTTCTGTGAAGGTTGATGTTCGAAATGCCCGATACGTTTTCGTGACCTTAGTCATGTGCTTCGCTGATCGTCGTCAATTCGGAGGGATATGGGGCGAGTTGTGCGGAGTGGCAACGTGAGGGCGTACGAACCCGCAGGTTTGCGGTTCTCGGCGGGCGGTTCCGCGGACCCGTACGGCGGGAAGGTGCACGTCTCGGTCTGGTTGGCCTGGCGGTCGCTGACTGTGATGGCTCGGTTCTGGAGGGATACGAAGGGTGGCGCGGTGCTGGAGGGGCACGAAGGGTGGAGGGCGGCCGGCTCTCGAGGATCCTCGGTCGCTGAGCATCGTCACGAGTTCCGGTCGAGATTTTCGGGGTGGCGGCGGGGTGTCAGTGGGGCCGCCTAGACTCGGAGAGCGATGAGCAGCCTCTTTGATGACAGCTTCCTGGCGGACCTCAAGCCCTCGGGGGCTCACGAGGAAGAACCCCCGCCGCCGCCCGAGGACGGGGCGGCGGAGCAGCTTCCGGACGACCTGTTCGGCGGCCGCTTCGACGTGCCGCCGAGCCGGGACGCGTACTACCGCGACGGCGCCCCGCGCCCCGTCGTGGACGCGGCCGCGCTCCTGGACGGGCTGAACGAGAACCAGCGGGCGGCCGTGGCGCACTCCGGCTCCCCCCTGCTCATCGTGGCCGGCGCGGGTTCCGGCAAGACCCGCGTGCTCACGCACCGGATCGCGTATCTGCTGGGCGAGCGCCAGGTCCACCCCGGCCAGATCCTCGCGATCACCTTCACCAACAAGGCCGCGGGCGAGATGAAGGAGCGCGTCGAGCACCTCGTCGGCCCGCGCGCCAACGCGATGTGGGTGATGACCTTCCACAGCGCGTGCGTACGGATCCTGCGCCGCGAGAGCAAGAGGCTCGGCTTCACGTCGTCGTTCTCGATCTACGACGCCGCCGACAGCAAGCGGCTCATGGCCCTGGTCTGCCGTGACCTGGACCTCGATCCGAAGCGCTTCCCGCCGAAGTCCTTCAGCGCCAAGATCTCGAACCTGAAGAACGAGCTGATCGACGAAGAGGACTTCGCCGCCCAGGCCACCGACGGCTTCGAGAAGACTCTCGCCCAGGCCTACGCGATGTACCAGTCGCGGCTGCGCGAGGCCAACGCGCTCGACTTCGACGACCTGATCATGACGACGGTCAACCTGCTCCGCGCCTTCCCGGACGTCGCCGAGCACTACCACCGCCGCTTCCGGCACGTCCTCGTGGACGAGTACCAGGACACCAACCACGCGCAGTACGCCCTGGTGCGCGAACTCGTCGGCACCTCCGAGCACCCCGTGGACGTCCCGCCCAGCGCGCACGACCTGCCGCCCGCCGAGCTGTGCGTCGTGGGCGACGCCGACCAGTCGATCTACGCCTTCCGCGGCGCGACCATCCGCAACATCCTCCAGTTCGAGGAGGACTACCCGAACGCGGCGACGATCCTCCTGGAGCAGAACTACCGCTCCACCCAGACGATTCTCAGCGCGGCCAACGCGGTCATCGAGCGCAACGAATCCCGCCGCCCCAAGAACCTGTGGACGAACGCCGGCGCGGGTTCGAACATCACCGGTTACGTCGCGGACACCGAGCACGACGAGGCCCAGTTCGTCGCCGACGAGATAGACCGTCTCACCGACGCGGGCGACGCCAAGGCGGGCGATGTCGCGGTCTTCTACCGTACGAACGCCCAGTCCCGTGTCTTCGAAGAAGTCTTCATCCGCGTCGGCCTGCCCTACAAGGTCGTCGGCGGCGTCCGCTTCTACGAACGCAAGGAGGTCCGGGACGTCCTTGCGTACCTGCGGGTGCTGTCCAACCCGGAGGACTCCGTCCCGATGCGCCGGATTCTCAACGTCCCAAAGCGCGGCATCGGCGACCGTGCCGAGGCGATGATCGACGCGCTCTCGCAGCGCGAGAAGATCAGCTTCCCGCAGGCGCTGCGACGCGTGGACGAGGCCTACGGGATGGCGGCTCGCTCCACGAACGCGGTCAAGCGGTTCAACACGCTGATGGAGGACCTGCGGACGATCGTGGAGTCGGGCGCGGGTCCGGCCACCGTCCTGGAGGCGGTACTCGAACGCACCGGCTACCTCGCCGAGTTGCAGGCGTCCACCGACCCGCAGGACGAGACCCGGATCGAGAACCTTCAGGAACTCGCCGCCGTGGCACTGGAGTTCGAGCAGGAGACCGGTGAGGGCGAGACTCCGGGCGGGCTCTCCGCCTTCCTGGAGCGCGTCGCGCTCGTCGCCGACTCCGACCAGATCCCCGACGAGGAGGACGGCAACGGCGTCATCACCCTCATGACCCTGCACACCGCCAAGGGCCTTGAGTTTCCCGTGGTGTTCCTGACGGGCATGGAGGACGGCGTCTTCCCGCACATGCGTGCGTTGGGACAGGTCAAGGAGCTCGAGGAGGAGCGGCGCCTTGCGTACGTCGGCATCACGCGCGCGCGGGAGCGGCTGTATCTGACGCGGTCGTCCATGCGCAGTGCTTGGGGGCAGCCCTCGTACAACCCGCCGTCCCGCTTCCTGGAGGAGATCCCGGACGCGCACCTGGAGTGGAAGCGCACGGGCGCGATGGGTCCCGCCTCGTCGAGCCCCGTTTCGGGTGTGGCGGCTTCGCTGTCGTCGTCGCTGTCCTCCTCGCGTTCGCGGTCCGCGGCCTCGGGCGCCTCCGGGTTCGCGACGCGTCGCGGTATCGCGGAGAAGCCGGTGGTGTCGCTGGCGGTCGGAGACCGGGTCACGCACGACCAGTTCGGCCTGGGCACGGTCGTCGAGGTGAAGGGGACGGGCGCGAACTCCGAGGCGACGGTCGACTTCGGGGAGCCGAAGCCGAAGCGGTTGCTGCTGCGGTACGCGCCGGTGGAGAAGCTGTAGGTACGGGGGCGGGGCGGGGCGGGGCCCGGTGGTGACGTCGTTCCACGCGTCAGGCCCAGGTGGAGGCTAGACGGGGGCCAGTCGGCTACGTCGGGTCGGCGGGATCTGGCGGCTGCGGGGCTCTGCCGGGTACGGGCGGGTCCGGGCCGGGGGTGTGGTGAGCTGGGGCGGGCCAGGCGAGGCTCTGCCGGGTACGGCGGGTCCGGGCCGGGGGTGTGGTGAGGTACGGCGGGGCCTGGTGGGTTACGTCGGGTCCAGGCCGGGGGTGTGGTGAGGTAGGGCGGGCCCAGGCGGGGGCTAATCGGCTAC
>NZ_JBFBEA010000013.1:91988-127205 GCF_040683495.1 Streptomyces sp. NPDC093544
CTACGGGATCCGCCGGTTACGGCGGGGCCAGGCGGGGTCTGGTGAGGCAGGGCGAGTTCGGGCGAAGGCCTGGTGGGTTACGTCGGGTCCAGGCCGGGGGTCTGATGAGGTAGGGCGGGCCCGGGCGGGGGCTAATCGGCTACGGGATCCGCCGGTTACGGCGGGGCCAGGCGGGGTCTGGTGAGGCAGGGCGAGTTCGGGCGAAGGCCTGGTGGGTTACGTCGGGTCCAGGCCGTGGCTGCGCAGCCACGGCAGCGGGTCGATCGCCGAGCCGCCTGCCGGGCGGACCTCGAAGTGCAGGTGCGGGCCGGTGGAGTTGCCGGAGTTCCCGGAGTTCGCGATCGGGTCACCGGCCTTCACGGTCGTGCCGGACGCGACCTGGTAGCTGGAGAGGTGGCAGTACCACGTCTCCGTGCCGTCCTTCGCGGTCACGATCATCATGTTGCCGTACGCGCTGTTCCACTGCGTCCGGACGGTCCCGTCGGTCGCGGCCATCACCGTCGTGCCGTACGGCACCGGGAAGTCGATGCCCGTGTGGATCGACATCCAGTTGACGCCCGCCTGGCCGAAGTAGGCGCTGAGCCCGTGCTGCGCCACCGGCAGCGCGAACTTCGGACGCAGCCGCTCCTTGGTCGCGGCAGCCTCCGCCGCCTTCTTCCGCTCGGCTTCCTGCTCTGCCTCGAGGTCGATACGTTCCTGCGTGCGGCTCGCCCGGTCGGCGAAGTCGTCGGCGCCCGCGGAGAGACTCTCAAGCTGAGTGTCCAGTTTGTTGTTCGCGGTGGACGGCTGCACCGCGGTCGCGTCGGACGCGCTGAGTGTCGTGTTCTTGGTCTCGTCCCCGTCGACGCTCACCACCGAGGCGGCGGCGATCCCCGCGACCCCCATCACACAGGCCGAGGGAACGGCCACGGTCAGCAGCGCGGAACGCTTCGCGGGGCTACGGCGACGGGAGCGGGCGGCGGACCGCGACACGGGCCGCGTGCGCGGGGCCGGGGTCACTTCTTCCATGTCGTCGAGCAGCAGCGGCGCCTCGGGCTCATCGCGCGTGTCGCGACTGTCGGCCGGGCTCTCGAACTCGTCCTCCGCGGCGGCGGGTTGCTCGTACGGGACCTGCTCGAAGGTCGAGGTCGCCTGCTGGTCGAGGGGCTCGGGCTGCTGCTGATGCTCGTAGGACTCGGGCTGCGGGTGTTCGTGTTCGTACGCGTCGTGTCCACCGGCGCTGTTCCACTGCGTGGCGTCGTACGCGCCCGTGTCCTGGGTGGGTGCGCTCCACTGCTGGGTCTGGTCGGCCGGCTGCTCGGGATGGAGCCAGGCGTTCGCGTCCCACTGGCCCGAGGCGTCCGCGTTCGGATGCTGCGCGGGCATATCGGTGAGCTGCTGGTAACCGGCCGCCCAGGCGGTCGTTTCGTAGCTGCCGGTGTCGTACGCGGCCTGGTGCTGCGCCGCGTACGGGTCGTAGTTGAGCGTCTGGTGGCTGCCGGTGCTGCCGGTGCTGCCGGTATTCAGTGTTTGGTGGCTGCCCGTGCCGCCAGTGCTCCATTGCGTGGCGTCGTACGAATCCGTGCCGTCGCCCGGCATGTCGCCGAAGAGGGGATCGGTCGCGAAGCTCGCCGTTTCGAAGGCCGGCGTTTCGAAGTGCCCTGTCGCATACGTGGCGTTGGCGCCTGTTTCAAAACCAGGTGCGGGGTAACTGTTGTCGTACGTGGTGAAGTCGCCGTACTGGGCTTCCTGCCCGCCGTACGACGCGTAGTGCGTCGACGCGGCATCGGAAGCCGGGGCCGGGGGAGTGGCAATCCCCGACGGAGGACGGTCGTTCACCAACTTCTCTTTCGCCGACAACAGGGGCTGGCAGAGCAGTGCGGTGACTGTACCCGGCAGTACGCGGGCGCGACAATCTTCCGCAGGTTTCCCCCTCGCAGGAAACGGGCATTCGGCGGTGTTTCGGGGGACTGCGGGCACGGCCTTGGCCTGGCGTTCGAGCGGCGTTCGATTGCTGACGGCTGTCCGGTCGCTGTCAGGCAGCTCTTGGCCCGCTCTCGGCTCGCTCTCAGCGGGCTCTACGGGGCGGCTGTCGCGATGCCATCAGGCGACTGTCAGGCCCTCACTGGTGGGGGTGGCGGCATGGGCCATCGGTTCCTCGGTGTCGAGTGCCTGCCGTATGCCGGCCGCGACGGCGGGATGTACGGGCAGGGCGAGGTGTCCGACACCGCTCACCCGGACGTTCTGCGCGAGCAGGTCGGGGTGGTCGACGCATGCCGTCTCCAGCGGGTCCATCAGCTGGTCGAGGTCGCTCCAGAAGCTCACGAAACGCGTACGACAGCCCGGCGCGGGCATGCGCAGTTCCTCGATCACCTCGGAGCCCGGGCGCATCTGACGGACGATCGGGTGCGCGTTCATCAACGGGACCACGCGGGTGCCCGAGTGCGGTGTGCCGAGCGTGACGAGGGTCCGTACGTGCGCGTCACCGCCGAGGCGCTGCACGTAGTAACGCGCGATCAGTCCACCGAGGCTGTGCCCGACGATGTCCACGCGGTCCTGACCGGTGCGCTCGCAGATCTCCTCTATATGCCGGCCGAGCAGCTCCGCGGCGGGGCGGATGTCGCAGGTCAGCGGCGAGTAGTTGAGCGATTCGATGTGCTGCCTGCCGTGTTGGGCGAGGTTGCGGCGCAGCAGGACGAAGACCGAGCGGTTGTCGATGAAGCCGTGGAGGAGGACGACGGGGGGTTTGGCCTCCGTGGGCAGCCGGGGGGTGTCCGGTGAGGGGGGCGTCGGGGCGGCGCGGCGCTCCTGGGTCATGCCCGAGGGGTAGAGGAGGAGGTGCCCGGCGAGGATCGCGATCTCCAGGGCCGTCGCCTTCAGGAGGACCAACGAGAGTCCTGCCAGTCTGCTTGGAAACAGGCGCTGGCAGAGCGGAAGAAGGGGCAACGCTGCCCTGGTGACCTTCATGGCCGACCTCCTGTCGGCACGCGGGGGACGGCTCTGTCCCCCGTGTGCACTCGTGGAGCGTCGCGTATGCGGGTGGCGGCTCGGTCGACGTCGGCTCGACGCCGGGTCGAGGCCGGGTCGAGGCCGGGCCGAGGCCTGTTCGACGCCGGGCCGGGTTCGGCTCGGCGGTCGTTCGGCCGGTGTCGGTGGTGTCGCGACGGTGCGTCTGTGGCGCGTGGGGCGCCGGTGACGCGACGGGGGTCCGTTCCGTCGGGGTGACTTGGGTTCCTGCCGTCGCCCTCTGTGCGACGGTGGGCTCCTCCGGTGTGCGGCGGGGTCCTCGGTCCTGGTCGTCCTCGTACGGGTCTGGCTCCCCGCTGTCGTGCCATCGCCGATGTGCCCCACCACCGCGGTGTCCCGCTGACGACGCCGTGGTGTGGCCACCTGATAGCGGCTCTCCTTGCGCAGGCTCCGGCTGTGATCCATGCGCCGCGGGTCCATGCGGTGCGTGTGCCGCAGGAACCCGGAGCGGTGCGCGGCGAACTTGTCCCACGTGTGATTTCCCCCTCGGTATCCACCGCGAAACTGCCGGTTGCGGGATGCTGGGGATAACGTTCGTTCACTTCTTCGGCCGGGGTCGGCCGGGGCGGTGCGGGGTGGCTGTGCCGCGGTCGTGTTTCTGGTGTGCGGCTGGTGCGGGCATGGTGCACTGAGTGACGGATTGTGCGATATCTGTCGGTGTGTGTTGGTGCAGGTTGTTGGCGTAGTCGGTTCATGGAGGCAGTGATGGGTGTGGCAGCCGGTCCGATCCGCGTGGTGGTGGCCAAGCCGGGGCTCGACGGCCACGATCGCGGGGCAAAGGTGATCGCGCGGGCGCTGCGTGACGCTGGTATGGAGGTCATCTACACCGGGCTCCATCAGACTCCTGAGCAGATCGTCGACACCGCGATCCAGGAGGACGCCGACGCGATCGGCCTCTCGATCTTGTCCGGCGCCCACAACACGCTGTTCTCAGCCGTCATCGACCTCTTGAAGGAGCGCGACGCGGAGGACATCAAGGTCTTCGGCGGCGGCATCATTCCCGAGGCGGACATTGCTCCGCTCAAGGAGAAGGGGGTCGCGGAGATCTTTACGCCGGGGGCGACCACTGGGGCGATCGTGGACTGGGTGCGGGCGAATGTTCGGCAGCCGGCCGGAGCGTAGTTCTGGCGGGGGCGCCTTGTGTGTCGGGTGCGTGCCGCTGTCCGGGTTGTGGGTGGGTCGGGGGCGTGCCGGTACGTCCCGCCCGTCGCCGCCGGATCAGGCGTTGGGCAGGATGCGACGGGTCCGGTGACGCGAACGTACGCGACGGGCATGTGGACGTACCGGCACGCCCCCTTCCGTGGTCTTTCGGCTGCGGGCCGCGCAGTAGCGCCTTCCGGCTCCGGCGGGGAGGGCTCCTCAACTCCGGCCGGGGAGCGCTCTTCACCTCCGGCTGGGCGGTCTTCGGCTCGGCCACCGGTCTTCGGCCAGGCGGGGCGTTCGAGGGCGGGGTGCCGTCGGCCCGATCCCCCACCCACCCGCGCTCCCACTCTCACCCACCCTTGGTGGCTGCACTCTTCAGCTCCGGCCAGGCAGTCTCAGCCCGTCCGGCGTTTGAGGACGAGGCCGTTCAGGCCGATTGGGTCTGGGGGCGGCAGCCCCAGGTACGGGTTGGGTAGGGGCGGAGGGGGCGAGGAAACTCCTTTACGTCGGGGTGGGTGGGGTGAGTTCTCTGGTCATCGTGGCGCGTAGGCGCAGGGTGGTGACGAGGCGTTGGAAGGCCTCGGACCAGTAGCCGCCGGCGCCTGGGGCGGCGTGTTCCGGCTCGTCGGGGACGCCCGTCAGCGCTTCGAGCCGTACGGCCTCCGCAGGGTCGAGGCAACGCTCAGCCAGCCCCATGACCCCACTGAAGCTCCAGGGGTAACTCCCCGCGTCCCGCGCGATATTGAGCGCGTCTACCACCGCCCGCCCCAACGGCCCCGCCCAGGGCACCGCACACACCCCGAGCAACTGAAACGCCTCGGACAACCCGTGCGTGCCGATGAACCCGGCCACCCACTCGGCCCGCTCGGCGGAGCCCAGCGTGGCGAGGAGTTTCGAGCGCTCCGCCAGAGACACCGCGCCCGGTCCCCCGGCCTCCGGGGCGGAAGGCGCCCCGAGGAGTGCCCTGGACCACCCAGGATCCCGCTGGCGCACCGCGGCCCGGCACCAGGCGGCATGCAGCTCTCCCTGCCAGTCGTCCGCCACGGGCAGGGCGACGATGTCCTCCGGTGTACGTCCGCCCAGTCGTCGCGGCCAGGTCGCGAGCGGCGTCGCCTCGACCAACTGGCCCAGCCACCAGGACCGTTCACCTCGACCGGCGGGAGCCTTCGGCACCACACCGTCCCGCTCCATGCTCGGGTCGCACTCGTGCGGTGCCTCGACCACGATCGTGGGGGTGCCCCGGGTGCGGTCGACGGCCACGCACGAACCCGCTCTGGCCGCCATCCGCGCGGCGAGCGCCGATTCCGGTAGTGCGGACAGCAACTCCGCCGCCGTCGCACGTACGTTGCGGCTACGGTCGGCGAGCGCCCGTTCCAGGAAAGGCTCGTCGGCCGCGCCCAGCTTCGACCGCAGTGAGTCGAGGAACATCAGGCGGTCCTCGGCCCGCTCGGTTGCCCATGTCGTGGCGAGCAGTTCGCGTGCGGCCGCGGGTTGTCGGGTCCGTATCGCCGTGAGCAGCGCGACCCGCTCGGCGAACAGGCCTTCCTGCCAGAGCTGTTGTATGTGCTCAGGTTCAGTGGGGTCCGGGAGCGCCGTACCGCCGCCCGGAATGGAGCGCAGTGCGAAGCGCCAGTCCGGGTTCAGCCTTGCCAGCCACAGGGCGCGTGGCCCGGCGAAGGTCAGTGCGGCCGGGCGTAGATCCGTACGGCCCCGGGCCGCGTCGAGGAGCGCGGGCAGGGCTTGCGGGGGTGCCGCGAAGCCGCGCGCGTTGGCCAGGGCGAGCCACTGCGGCAGCAGTTCCATGAGGTCCGGTGCCGCTCCTCTGCGGCCGCCGCCTCCGGTGCCGGGCCGGTCCGTCAGCAACAGGGTGAGTCTGTGCGCCGCGGCGGGCGGCAGGGGCGGGCGTGGATCCGGCGCCGTTCGTTCCGGCCGGGTTGCCGCCCGCGTCGGCCGCACCCCGGCCCGCCGCCGCAACGTCTCCACGGCGGCCGCGTCCAGCAAGACCATCGGTGCGTCCTGCCCCGGCCCGCACCCTGGAGGCGTACGCCGCTCGGTCCCGAGCAGCGCCACGGTGACGAGGTCCTCCCAGGAGTCCCCAGCGGGTGCGCCCGCGGAAACAGAGGTCGTGTTCATGAGCGTCGGCATCCTTTCCGTACGGAGGTGGTCAGCACAGCGGCACCGCCTCCCCCGGGCCCTCCGGCCAGGCCGTCAGCGGAGTGAAGCCGTGGTGGCCGCACTCGCCGAAAACGGTGAGGGGAGCGCCGCCGGAGAGGGCGGCGAGGCGCCACAGACCGGGGAGGGAGCGGAGCGCCGGGGTGATGGGCAGGGCCAGGTCACCGTCGGCATCGGCCAGTTGCCAGCGTGCTGGGGCTGCGGCTGAGGCTGAGGTTGTGCCGCCGTCCGGAGTCGGTATGACCCGGTCCAGGGTGACGGGGTAGGAGTCGAGCCAGGGATCTGCTCGCAGGGCCTCGCCGTAGTGGGCCGCCGCCTGGGTTGTTGAGACTCCTGGTGGCCGTGTCGTGGTGGGGGTTGGTGGTGTGAACCTTTCGCCCAGCGCCGCTCGCAATTGCCCGGCGCCGGCGTACGCGGACAGCTCCGCCTCGAAGGCCAGCCCGACGGGCAGAGCCAGTTCCGGTGCGCGGCCTGCGGCTCCGTAGGAGAGGAGCAGGGCGGTGCGGCCGGACTCCGATCCGTGCAGCCAGATCCGGCGTGTGGTGAGACGGCTGTCCGCCGTGTCGTACTGGGCGAGGACCAGCCAGTGGTCGCGCACCGGTGGGCCGTCGGCCGAGCCGGGCAGCCCGATCCGCGAACGGACCGTCGTGGCAAGGCCGTCCGGCAGTCGCTCGCGCCGCAGCCAGCCCTGGTCGAGAAGGTGGAGCAGCGCGCACTCCTCCAGGAGCCGCACCGGCCAGCCCGGGCCGGACGACGGGATTGATCCCAACTCCCGCACCCGCGCGGCCAGTCCAGGTGCCTGCGCGTCGACCATCCGGGCCGCTGTCTCCTCCCACAGCCCGTACCCCGACTGCTCGGCTCCGGCCAGACCGCCCCGCAGCAGATCCGCCAACCGCTGCTCCAACTCCGCCGCGCCCGCGGTGACCCGCTCGGCCCGCCGCTCCGCCCGGCGCCGCGCTCCCTCCGGATCACCCGACGAGGCCGTCCCAGATGCCCCGCCCGTCGTCGTCGCCTTCTCCGCCGCGCGCTGTCGTCTCCCCTCTATCCACTGCTCCGCCCAGTCCGGCGCGGGCCCCCGCGGCACCGTGCCCTCCTCGCCCGCCCAGAGCAGCAGCAGCCCGAGAGCGTGCTTGCACGGGAACTTGCGGCTGGGGCAACTGCACTTGTACGCGGGCCCGGTGGAGTCCGCGATATCGATGACCGTCTGATACGGCTTGCTGCCACTTCCCGCGCACAGTCCCCATACCGTCCCCTCGTCAGAACTGCCTGCCTCCGACCACGGCCCGGTCGCGCCGAGCTTGCTTCCCGCTTTGCGTGACGCTGCGTCAGGCGCCAGTGCCAGCACCTGATCCGCAGTCCAGCGCACCCCCTGCTGAGTCATGTCATCGAAGGTAGGTCCCACCACTGACAATCGACTCTCGCGAGTGCGTTTGTGCAGCTCAGATCGCATTGTCAGTGGCGTGGTGCACGGTGGAACCAGTCCGAACCGGCCGATCGAACCAACCGATCGAACCGGCCGAGCTGGAGGGGGACCTAGCCATGTCTGTGTCCGTTGAGCCGAGTGAGTCGACGTCCGTCAATCCGCCCGTGGGAGCGGCCCCGCACAACGCGGGTGAGGTGTTGCGGCCACACGCCGAGGACGCCTTCGCCGCCGAACTCGCCGCGCTGGCCGCTCAGGACGACCGGCCCCGACCGGCCCGCTGGAGGCTCTCGCCGTGGGCCGTGGCGACGTATCTGCAAGGTGGCACGCTGCCGGACGGCACGGTGATCACACCCAAGTACGTGGGTCCGCGCCGCATCGTCGAGGTCGCTGTCACCACGCTCGCCACCGACCGTGCGCTGCTCCTGCTCGGAGTGCCCGGCACCGCGAAGACCTGGGTGTCCGAGCATCTGGCCGCGGCGGTCAGCGGCGACTCCACGTTGCTCGTGCAGGGCACGGCCGGCACGCCGGAGGAGGCGATCCGGTACGGCTGGAACTACGCGGAGTTGCTCGCGCACGGGCCGAGCCGGGCCGCCCTGGTGCCGAGCCCGGTCATGCGCGCCATGGCGGAAGGGATGACGGCGCGGATCGAGGAGCTGACCCGTATCCCCGCCGATGTGCAGGACACCCTCATCACGATCCTGTCGGAAAAGACGCTGCCGATACCGGAATTGGGCTCGGAGGTGCAGGCCGTCCGCGGCTTCAACGTGATCGCCACGGCCAACGACCGCGACCGCGGGGTCAACGAACTGTCGAGCGCGCTGCGCCGCCGCTTCAACACGGTCGTGCTGCCCCTGCCGGAGAGCGCCGACGCCGAGGTGGACATCGTCTCGCGCCGCGTCGACCAGCTCGGCCGCTCCCTCGACCTGCCCGCCGCGCCCGACGGCATCGACGAGATCCGCCGTGTCGTCACCGTCTTCCGCGAGCTGCGCGACGGAGTCACGGCCGACGGGCGTACGAAGCTGAAGTCACCCAGCGGCACGCTGTCCACCGCCGAGGCGATCTCCGTCGTCACCAACGGTCTTGCGCTGGCGGCTCACTTCGGGGACGGCGTCCTGCGGGCGAGTGACGTCGCCGCCGGCATCCTCGGCGCCGTCGTCCGCGACCCGGCGGCCGACCGTGTCATCTGGCAGGAGTACCTGGAGGCGGTCGTCCGCGAGCGGGACGGCTGGAAGGACTTCTACCGAGCCTGCCGGGAGGTGAGCGTATGAGTGGAGTTCAGGGGGAGGGCGCCGGGCACGTCGACACCGAGAGGGATCGTGTGACGGACATCGACAGGCGGCCGCAGGGGGGAGGCGCACCCGGCCGGGGGCCGCTGCTGCTCGGCGTGCGGCATCACGGGCCGGGATCCGCGCGGGCTGTGCGGGCCGCACTCGAGGCGGCGGCTCCCCGGGTCGTTTTGATCGAGGGGCCCCCGGAGGCCGACGATCTCATCCCGCTCGCCGCCGACCAGGACATGCGGCCCCCGGTCGCACTCCTCGCCCATGTCGTGGACGAGCCCGGTCGCTCGGCCTTCTGGCCACTGGCCGAGTTCTCCCCCGAGTGGGTGGCGATCCGTTGGGCGCTGGATCACGGGGTTCCGGCCCGGTTCATCGACCTTCCGGCGACCCACACGCTGGCCTGGGGGCAAGAAGAGGTCACCTCGAAGGAGGACGGGGAGGAGCTCCCCTCGGAAGCCGTCCGCGTCGACCCCCTCGCCGTGCTGGCCGAGACCGCCGGTTATGACGATCCCGAGCGGTGGTGGGAGGACGTCGTCGAGCACCGGGACGGGGCGGGAGGCGATCCCTTCGCGCCGTTCGCCGTGCTCGGGGAGGCGATGGGGGCGCTGCGGGAGGCGTACGGAGTCGGTGGGCACGAGCGGGATCTCCTGCGCGAGGCGTACATGCGGCTTCAGGTGCGGTCGGCGCAGCGGGAGTTCGGAGACGAGGTGGCCGTGGTGTGCGGGGCCTGGCATGTCCCGGCGCTGCGGGAGAAGACCACCGCCGGCGCCGACCGGGCGCTGCTCAAGGGGCTGCCAAAGGCCAAGGCCGACATGACATGGGTGCCGTGGACGCACCGTCGGCTTTCCCGAGTCAGTGGCTATGGGGCGGGCATCGACTCGCCGGGATGGTACGGGCATCTGTTCGGCGCCCTCGACCGCCCGGTCGAGCGCTGGATGACGAAGGTCGCCCGGCTGCTGCGCGACGAGGACCGGATGGTCTCGTCCGCGCACGTCATCGAGGCGGTGCGGCTGGCCGACACGCTCGCCGCGATGCGCGGCCGCCCGCTGCCGGGGCTGACCGAGACCACCGATGCCGTACGGGCCGTGATGTGCGAGGGCTCGGACGTGCCGTTGGCACTCGTGCGGGACCGGCTCGTGGTCGGGGACGTGATGGGGGAGGTGCCGGAATCCGCACCTGCGGTGCCGTTGCAGCGCGACCTCGCGCGGCTTCAGCGGAGGCTGCGGCTCAAACCGGAGGCGCCGGAGCGGGAGTTGGAGCTCGACCTGCGCAAGGAGACCGACGCCGGGCGGAGCAGACTCCTGCACCGGCTGCGGCTGCTGGCCATCAGCTGGGCCGAGCCCGTCGCGTCGCGCGGCAGCACCGGAACCTTCCGCGAGAGCTGGCGGTTGCGCTGGGAGCCTGAGCTGTCCGTGCGGGTCGCCGAGGCCGGGGTGTGGGGGACCACCGTTCTCTCCGCGGCGACCGCCAAGGCCGACGCGGACGCCATCGGCGCGAGCTCCCTGGCCGATGTCACGGCACTCGCCGAGCGCTGCCTCCTCGCCGAACTCCCGGACGCGCTGCCCGTGGTCATGCGGGTCCTCGCCGACCGGGCGGCCCTCGACGCCGATGTCGGACACCTCGCCCAGGCCCTGCCCGCACTGGTCCGTTCCCTGCGCTACGGCGACGTACGCGGCACCGACACACACGCCCTCAACGACGTCGCGGCGGGCCTCGCCGAGCGGATCTTCGTAGGACTCCCGCCGGCCTGCACGGCTCTCGACGCCGAGGCCGCCGAGGAGATGCGGCGCCATGTGGACGGGGTGCAGGGGGCGGTGGGGTTGCTGGCGGAGGCGGGCGGCAGCGCGTCTTCCGACGGCAGCGCGTCTTCCGACGGCAACCCGTCTTCCGACGGCAACCCGTCTTCCGACGGCAACCCGTCTTCCGACGGCAACCCGTCATCCGACGGTGGCCCGTCGCCTGACGGCGGCTCGTCATCCGGTGGGACTGCGTCACCCGACCGGACTGCGTCACCCGACGGCAGACCGGCATCCCGCGGCATACGCGGCCGCTGGCACTCCGTGCTCAGGGTGTTGGCCGGGCGGGACACCGTGCCAGGGGTGATCCGCGGACGGGCGGTACGACTGCTGCTGGACGAGGGCGAGTTGGCGCAGGACGAGGCCGCCCGGCTCATGGGGCTTGTGCTGTCGCCCGGGACGGCGCCGGGGGACGCCGCCGCGTGGATCGAGGGGTTCGTCGGGGGTGGCTCCGGGGGCGGAATGCTGCTCCTGCACGACGAGCGGCTGCTCGGGCTGGTGGACGCATGGCTGACCGGGGTACCGGTGGATGCGTTCACCGATGTGCTGCCTTTGCTGCGGCGGACGTTCTCGGCATACGAGGCCGGAGTGCGCCGAACGTTGGGCGAGCTGATCAGGCGTGGCCCAGGGGCGAGAGGCGGCGCCATGGTCGCGGCCTCCGGGATACCCGGGTTCGCTCCCGAGCTCGACCTCGAGCGCGCGGACGCCGTACTGCCGGTGCTGCGCCTGCTGCTCGGGCTGGACGAATCCGACGGCGACAGCGACGACGCCGCAGTCGGCGACCGGGTGAGTGACGACAACGACCTTGTGGAGGTGGCCCGATGACCGTACCGATGACCGCACCGGTGGCCGCGGCCGACGTAGTCGCAGAGACCGACACGACCGACGCGACCAGCGTGGCCGGCACCACGGGCGTGACCGACGCGACCGGCGCTACGGGCGAGCGGTTGCGGCGGTGGCGGCTTGTGCTCGGGGGCGACGAGGCGGACGGCACCGGGTGCGCTCTCACCGGGCAGGACGCCGCGATGGACGGGGCGCTCGGCGCGTTGTACGGGAAAGGGGGCAAGGGGCAGGCGGGGCGGGATCGTTCGGCGGGGCTCGGGGCGTCCGCGCCGTCCGTCGCGCGCTGGCTCGGGGACATCCGGACGTACTTCCCGTCGTCCGTCGTCCAGATCATGCAGCGGGACGCCATAGACAGGCTCGGACTGTCCGCCCTTCTGCTGGAGCCCGAGATGCTGGAGGCGGTGGAGGCCGACGTCCACCTGGTGGGCACACTCCTCTCCCTCAACAAGGCGATGCCGGAGACGACCAAGGAGACCGCGCGGGCCGTCGTACGGAAGGTCGTCGAGGACCTGGAGAAGCGGCTCGCCACCCGCACCCGGGCCACGCTCACCGGCGCCCTCGACCGCAGCGCCCGGATCAGCAGGCCCCGCCACCACGACATCGACTGGAACCGCACCATCGCGGCGAACCTGAAGCACTACCTGCCCGAGTACGGCACGATCGTGCCCGAGCGGCTGATCGGCTACGGGCGCGCGTCGCAGTCCGTGAAGAAGGAGGTCATCCTCTGCATCGACCAGTCGGGGTCGATGGCGGCCTCCGTCGTCTATGCCTCCGTCTTCGGCGCCGTCCTCGCGTCCATGCGGTCCATCGCCACCCGGCTCGTCGTCTTCGACACGGCCGTCGTCGACCTCACCGACCAGCTCGACGACCCGGTCGACGTCCTCTTCGGCACGCAGCTCGGCGGCGGTACGGACATCAACAGGGCGCTCGCGTACTGCCAGTCGCAGATCACCCGGCCCGCCGACACGGTCGTCGTGCTCATCAGCGACCTCTACGAAGGGGGGATACGGAACGAGATGCTCAAGCGGGTCGCGGCGATGAAGGCGTCGGGGGTGCAGTTCGTGACGCTGCTCGCGCTGTCCGACGAGGGGGCACCGGCGTACGACCGTGAGCACGCGGCGGCTCTCGCGGCGCTGGGCGCGCCGGCGTTCGCCTGCACGCCCGATCTGTTTCCCGAGGTGATGGCGGCGGCTGTCGAGAAACGTCCGTTGCCGATACCGGACACCAGGTGAGGAGTTGTGCGACCAGGAGTTGTACGACCAGGAGTTGTGAGACCGGGAGTTGTGACTCCAGGCATGAGCCGACGTGAACACTTGTGAGTGGGACCGAACTTGAAGATCCATCGGTAAGGCCGGGCGTGAACACCCGTCAGTAAGAGGGGACTTGCGTGGCCTCGGGAGCCTCGTGCGAGGATCGATGCGTCTTCGCACCCTTCATTTCGCACCCTTCACACGGAAGAGCCTCTCCCTTGGCTTTGGCAGGCGTGCTGCCCGGTGCCGCTCTGCGCGTGACGCGCCTTGCGGTCGGACGGCGTGTGCTGCAAGTGGTACTGCTGGTGGGTGGGTTGTTCGTTCTCGGGCTTCTCTTCGGTGGGCAGGCGCTCGCGGCGGACGGGAAAGTGCCGACGACTCCGACACCGGTCGTTCAGCCGGTGACGAGTTCTGTGACGAAGTCCGTGGCGAAGTCCGTGACGAGTTCGGTGGAGCAGCTCGTAAAGCCGGGCGGTTCGGCCCCTGAGGGCAGCTCGGACCCGTCGAGCACGGTCACGCCCGTGACCGATGCCCTCCGGACTCGCATCACCGGCACCGTCCAGACCCAGGTCACCGGCGCCGTCCGCGATGTCGTGCAGCCGGTCGGTGACCTGGTTGAGACGGTTACCGGCGAGCTGATCGAAGCCCTGACTGAGTCTCTGACCGATGCTCTGACCGATGCCCTGACCGAAGTCCCCGGCGACGTCCCGGGGGAAGTGCCGCCGTCCCTGCCTGGTCTGCCGACGCTCCCTGGCGGAGGTGGCCCGACTCCGCCCGCCGCCGGTTCGCCTTCGCCGCAGTCGGGCGGGGCGGCGGAAGACGCGTCGGGTACGGCTGACGAGGGCGAAAAGGGACAGCGGCAGGCTGTCGCGGGCGCCCAGTCGGCGTACGGGCCCGACCACGTCGGCACGCGGCGGGCCGGAAGCGCCGGTGCGCCCCGGGGCGACCAAGGCGTTCGCCTCGCACAGGCACAGGCACAGGCACAGGCACAGGCACAGGCACAGGCACAGGCACAGGCACAGGCACAGGCACAGGCACAGGCACACGCACACGCGCTCGCACACGCGCCCGCCCCCGCGCACCAAGCGCCCCCCGGCGACCCGACCGGCGTGCCTGCCCAACAGTCGGCGGCCGACAACGGCGGCCCGCGACACGGTGACGCGCATGCCGTCACTCCTCACCACCTGGTGCCGCTGCGGCTCGTGCCCGGCGCGTCCGCGGCCGTGACTGTGGCCGAGACCCGGGACAGGTTCCGGGACATTCCCGTTTTCCCCGGCTAGACAGCCCCTCCTGCTCAGCTCGTTTGACGAGCGGTACAGGTCTGCCCGCTGTCCGGGCCCCATCTGATCACCGGGCGGAGGCAGCAGCCGCCGCCGTGCACGGAGCGCTCCCTTTCTGCGCTCTCCGCTCTCGCCCCTCCTTTCCCTCCGTACGGTGACCCCGTCGATTCTGTCGATTCCGTCGTGCGGAGGCCCTGACTCCGCGGGTCGATGAACCCGGACGGTCGAAGCCTTCGGCCCGTCCGAACCGGAAGCCCGCGGAAGGGCCGGTTGGTCCCCATTGGGGTGGGGACCAAGCGCCCTGGGCCCCCTCCCGGGCTGTTCAAGGGGCCTCACCGGGCAAACCCAGCCCGGTGAGGCCCTGCCCCAGCCCGGTGAGGCCCCGTCCCGGCCCGCTCTGTGACAGGTATCACCGCTCAGGTGTGACCTGCGATTTAGGGACCCGCGTCCGGCGGCGATAACCTGCGAGACGGACATGCCGCGCGCTCGGACATCGTGTGCGCCACCCTTGTGACAGCGGACGTCACGTTGCCCTTCGCGGCACGCCCACGCAGACAACGAACCGCGAGATCACTGATAGGGACGGACGCGCGTGGACCTGTTCGAGTACCAGGCGAGGGACCTCTTCGCCAAGCACGGTGTACCGGTGCTGGCCGGTGAAGTCATTGACACGCCTGAGGCAGCCCGCGAGGCGACCGAGCGTCTTGGCGGCAAGTCCGTCATCAAGGCGCAGGTGAAGGTCGGTGGCCGAGGCAAGGCCGGCGGCGTCAAGCTCGCCGCCACCCCGGACGAGGCCGTCGCCCGGGCGACGGACATCCTCGGCATGGACATCAAGGGCCACACGGTCCACAAGGTGATGATCGCCGAGACCGCGCCCGAGATCGTCGAGGAGTACTACGTCTCGTACCTCCTCGACCGCACCAACCGCACGTTCCTCGCCATGGCGTCCGTCCAGGGCGGCGTGGAGATCGAGGTCGTCGCGGAGGAGAACCCCGAGGCCCTCGCGAAGGTCCCGGTCGACGCCAATGAGGGCGTGAGCATCGAGAAGGCCCGCGAGATCGTCGCCCAGGCGAAGTTCCCGGCCGAGGTCGCCGAGCAGGTCGCCGAGATCCTCGTGACCCTGTGGGACACCTTCATCAAGGAGGACGCCCTCCTGGTCGAGGTCAACCCCCTCGCCAAGGTCGCCTCCGGCAAGGTCATCGCCCTCGACGGCAAGGTGTCCCTGGACGAGAACGCGGAGTTCCGCCAGCCGGACCACGCCGCGCTCGAGGACAAGGACGCGGCCAACCCGCTCGAGGCCGCAGCCAAGGCGAAGAACCTCAACTACGTCAAGCTCGACGGCGAGGTCGGCATCATCGGCAACGGCGCCGGTCTGGTCATGTCGACCCTCGATGTCGTCGCGTACGCCGGTGAGAACCACGGTGGCGTGAAGCCGGCCAACTTCCTCGACATCGGCGGCGGCGCGTCCGCGGCGGTGATGGCGAACGGCCTGGAGATCATCCTCGGCGACCCGGACGTCAAGTCCGTCTTCGTCAACGTCTTCGGTGGCATCACCGCCTGTGACGAGGTCGCCAACGGCATCGTCCAGGCCCTCCAGCTGCTCAAGGACAAGGGCGAGGAAGTCACCAAGCCCCTCGTCGTGCGCCTCGACGGCAACAACGCCGAGCTGGGTCGCAAGATCCTCTCGGACGCCAACCACCCGCTCGTGCAGCGCGTGGACACCATGGACGGCGCGGCCGACAAGGCCGCCGAGCTCGCGGCTGCGAAGTAAGGGACGAGGGAAACAACCGCCATGGCTATCTTCCTCAACAAGGACAGCAAGGTCATCGTCCAGGGCATGACCGGTGCCACGGGCATGAAGCACACCAAGCTCATGCTGGCCGACGGCTCGAACATCGTCGGCGGCGTCAACCCGCGCAAGGCGGGCACGTCGGTCGACTTCGACGGCACCGAGATCCCGGTCTTCGGCACGGTCGCCGAGGCGATCGAGAAGACGGGTGCGAACGTATCCGTCCTCTTCGTACCGCCGGCCTTCGCCAAGGCCGCCGTGGTCGAGGCCATCGACGCCGAGATCCCCCTCGCGGTCGTCATCACCGAGGGCATCGCCGTCCACGACTCCGCCGCCTTCTGGGCGTACGCGAAGTCGAAGGGCAACAAGACCCGCATCATCGGCCCGAACTGCCCCGGTCTCATCACCCCGGGCCAGTCGAACGCCGGCATCATCCCGGGCGACATCACGAAGCCGGGCCGCATCGGCCTGGTCTCGAAGTCCGGCACGCTGACGTACCAGATGATGTACGAGCTCCGTGACATCGGCTTTTCCTCCGCCGTCGGCATCGGTGGCGACCCGGTCATCGGCACGACGCACATCGACGCGCTCGCCGCGTTCGAGGCCGACCCCGACACCGACCTGATCGTGATGATCGGTGAGATCGGTGGCGACGCCGAGGAGCGTGCCGCGGAATTCATCGCGAAGAACGTGACGAAGCCGGTCGTCGGCTACGTCGCGGGCTTCACCGCGCCCGAGGGCAAGACCATGGGCCACGCCGGCGCCATCGTCTCCGGCTCCTCCGGCACGGCCGCCGCGAAGAAGGAGGCCCTCGAGGCCGCAGGCGTCAAGGTCGGCAAGACGCCGACCGAGACGGCGAAGCTCGCGCGCGCCATTCTCGGCAACTAGGCACAGCCTCAACAGCTGACAGCAGATAGCAGATAGCTGATAGCTGATACTCCTGGGCCGAACGCACGGACGGGCCCGCACCCCCATCGGGGTGCGGGCCCGTCCGCGTACTCAGCGGGTCTCCGGTACCAGCCTCTCCGGGCCGCTCACCGTCTGGGACTTGAGGAAGGCGTGCAGTTCCAGTTGCTCGTCGGAGAGCGGGCCGGGGGCGGCCCGGGGCGGCAGACCGCGGACGGTCGCGCCGGGCGCCATCGGGGGCTCGTAGTGGTCCGGGGCCGTTTGCAGGGTCAGCGAGGTGGCACCGATGAGCAGGACCGTGAAGGCGATGGCGGCGCGGGTCCAGGTGCGGGCGCGGTGTTCGCTGCCGTACCGGACGGTGCGCGGTTTCGCCGCGCGCAGCCGCTCCGTGGCGGCGAGGACGCTCAGACGCCGGTGCAGTTCGTCGGGAGCGGCCAGCTCCGGCAGGCGCGCGGCGACGGCCTCGCGCGCGTGCAGCAGCCGGTTGGCCGCCGCGGGCGTGCTCGCCTCCGTCTCGGCCGCGGTCTCCGGCAGGTCGAGCCCGATCCCGTCGTACAGCAGCAGCGTGCGCCGGTACACCGGCGGCAGCTTCAGGAATACGTCGAGCAGCGCGCGGTCCGCCGGATCGGCGGGCGGCGCCTCCGGCTGCCGGTGCCCGGGGCGTAGCCGATGCCAGGGGGAGAGCGCGTACTCGTACGCCGTCGCCCGCACCCACCCGGCCGGATCCCGGTCCACGGCCACCTCGGGCCAGCGGTGCCAGGCCAGTTGGAACGCCCGCTCCACGGACTCGCGCGCCAGCTCGCGCCGTCCGGTGAGCAGGTACGTCTGCCGTACGAGGGCGGGGGTGCAGAACGCGTAGAGGGCGTCGAAGGCCTGAGGGGGCGTCAGGGACGGGGGCGGGGGAGCCGGAGTTCTGGGTTCGGGTTCACCCTCGCTCTTGCCCTCGCTTTCCCTCCCACTCTCGCTCTCGCCTTCACCCTCGTGGGTGGCTTCGGCTGTGGACTCGGCTTCGGTTTCGGTTTCGGCTTTGGGGACCGGCTCCTGACGGGCGGTCACCTCGGACTCGTCTACGACGTCGGTCTCGGTCTCGTCTGCGACGTCGGCGGTCGTCGCCGGATCCGGCGCGGTCAGCAGTCTCACGTACGCTCCCCGTTTGCGGCCGCGCGGCGTCGTACGGCCGGACTCCCAAGAGCGCACCGTCTCGCGGGTGACGCCCACTCTGGCGGCAACGTCGGCCTGGCTCAGCGACTTGGCCTCGCGCAGGCGGCGGCGTTCCTTGGGGGATGGCAGCTGGGGCGCAGGGCTCTGTGTCAGCTCGGACTCCACAGCGCGCCCCTTCGTACGAAAAAGTACATAACCGTATATTGAGCGACACATCCGAGGTTCGCCTGTTACGACGAGAAAGCGCGTGTCGTTGGGAGCATGACGGGCGTGACCCAAATGACCGACCGCAGGCTGTCGTTGTCGCCCTTGCTCACCCGGATGCGCGACCGATCCCCCGGACTGGCCGCCAGCCTCCTGGGTGGCGCCCTCGCGGCGGGGCTCGGACTCGGCTCGTTCGCCGTACTCGTCATGGTGCTGTGGATCAGCTCCCCGTACCCCGACAGTGGACCGGGCGGCGCGCTGCACATGGCCGCGGCCCTCTGGCTGCTGGCCCACGGCGTCGAACTCGTCCGCACCGACACCCTCTCCGGAGTGCCCATGCCGGTGGGTGTCACACCGCTGCTCCTCGTCATGCTGCCGGTGTGGCTGCTGTACCGGGCGGGGCGCGACGCGGCTGATGACGAGTCAGAAGCGGCCCCCCGTACGGCTTGGGCGGGGGTCGTGGCCGGCTATCTGTCCGTCGGTGGGGCCGCCGCGCTGTATGCCTCGGGCGGGGAGTTGCGGCCCTCCTGGGTGTCGACCGCCGTGTGCCTGCCGCTGCTTGCCGCGGGCGCGGCGGGGGCGGGGGTGTGGACGGCGTACGGGCATCCTCGTGGGCCCATGCCCGCTTGGGTGCGCCGGGTTCTTGATGCCCTGCCTACGGGTGTACGCCGACACGTCGACGCCCATGCGCTCGCGCCGGATGCCCGTCGGTTCCTCGGCGGCGCGGCGCGGGCCGCCGGGGCCGGGGTGGCGGTGCTGGTCGGGGGAGGGGCGTTGCTCGTGGCCGTGTCGTTGGTGTGGCACGGGGGTGCGGCCCGCGGTTCCTTCCTTCAGCTCACCGAGGTGTGGTCGGGGCGGTTCGCCGTACTGCTGCTGTGCGTGGCGCTCGTGCCGAACGCCGCGGTGTGGGGGGCGTCGTACGGGCTCGGGCCCGGGGTTGTCCTGGGGGCTGGGCAGGTGGCGGGGCCGTTGTCCTCGGCGGTGCCCGGTTCGCTGCTGCCGGCCTTTCCGCTGCTGGCGGCTGTGCCGGAGGGGGCGGGGACGCCGTTGAGCTGGGTGAGCGGGGTGGTGCCGGTGGCCGCGGGGGTGACGGTGGCGTGGTTCGTGGTGGCTTGGGCGGTGCCGGGGGGCGAGGCGGGGAGCGGGGTGGTGTGGTCTCGGGGGCGGGCCGTTGGCGGTGTGCTGGTCGCGGCCGGGTTGTGCGGGGGTGTGTTCGCGGTGCTGGCCGGGATGGCCGGGGGGGCGCTCGGGGTTGCGGGGTTGGCCCATTTCGGGCCGGTGTGGTGGCAGGTGGGGGGTGCGGTGGTGTTGTGGGTTGTGGGGGTGGGGGTTCCTGTGGTGGTGGGGGTGCGGGGGTGGAGGGTGCGAGTTTGGGGGCGGCGGGTGCCTCGGGTTCGGGTGCCGAGGGTGTGGTCGCCGAGGGTGCGGTGGCCGTCGTGGTTCTCGTGGAGGAAGCGGGCCGGTGGTGACCGGGTGGTGGACGCTCCGGGGCGGGTGGGGGACCAGGCCGAGGGGCAGGCGCAGGCCCAGGGGCAGATGCAGGGTTCCGGCTTCGACGAGCCGTACGACCTCCTGCCCTCCGACAGCGTGGGGTCTCCGTGGCGCGAGGATGCGCCCCGTGAGGCCCGCTGGGCGGCGCTGAAGGAGGCGTCCGCTCCTGTGGAGCTGAGGGAGCCGGGGGAGCCGGGGGAACCGGGGGAACCGGGGGAACCGGGTTGAGACGTGGGGGGTGGGGATGCGGGTGCGGGCCTCGGGGTTTTTCGCCCCCTCCGCCCCTACCCGTCCCGTACCTGGGGGCTGCGCCCCCAGACCCCCGGTTCGGCCTGGACGTCCTCGTCCTCAACGCCGGACGGGCTGAAACGGGGCGTAGCCCCGGAAGGAAGGGACGGGTAGGGGCGGAGGGGGCGAAAAAGCCAAGGCCCGCCCCCCCACATCTACCCCTGCGTCCCCAAAATCCCCCGCAAATCCTTCGGCAGAAGGTCGTTGCAGGACTGTTTTGCGACGTTGGTGAGGGCGTCGTTGGTGCAGGAGTAGTAGTCGCTGTAGACGAGCTGGGCGGCGAAGCCGGCGGCGACCATGGCGATGGCAAGGGATGCGGTGACCAGGCCGCTCACCGCGGCGGACTTCTGGGGGCGGGCGTTCGCCGGGTCAGGGGCCGGGCTGTCCGGATCCGGGGTGCGGGGCTTGGCGCGCAGGGCGCTGATGCCCCAGTAGAGGGCGAGCGCGCCGAGCAGCAGGGCCACGTACGGCCAGTTGAAGAGGGCGAAGAAGAACGCCCACATACCGGAGAGCAGCGCGAACCGGGCGCGGCGCTGGGCCGGGTCCGTCGGGTCCCAGCGCGAACCGGTGCCCGGACCACTGCCGGGCCCTTCCTGGCCGCCCTGGCCTTGTCCCTGTCCCTGCGGCGCACCGGGGCGGTCGCCGAAACCGCCGCCGTTGGACGGCCCGGGCTGCCGGTCACTCCACTGGCTGCCCCACGGGGACTGCCCGGCAGGCCCGCCGGACTCGCCGGACTCACCGTGCTCGCCCGAACCCTCCGAGCCCTGCCCGTTCGCGGGCCGCCGTGGCTGCCATGGCCGGTCGGGCGTCCCATCCGGCGGCGGAGCGAACGGATTGTCGTCCGAGCCCGAGGAGGGGGAGCCTGAGCCCCCCGAGGAAGGGGAGCCTGAGCCCGAGGAAGGAGAGCCCGACGGAGGCGTGTCCGGGCCCTGTCCGCCCGAGGCCCCGTTCCCTTCGGCCGAGCCCCGCTCACCCGAAGGGTCGGAGCCGGGCGTGCCCCCGCCTTCCCGCGGCGGCACAGGCGAAGGGCGCCGCTCGCGCAGCAGGAGCGGAGGGAGTCGGAGACTGCGGTCCGGCATCAGGTGTGCGTCTTCCCCTTGGTGGTTCTGGCGGGCGGAGTGTCCACAGAGCTTTCGTGCCTGCCCGTGACTCGCGCCCCGGGCAGTCGACCGTTCCATCGAGGGCTCGCGCCCCGTGCGTGGGTGCCCGGGACCGATGCCCCGAGCGTTCGTACAGCAGGTCCGGCACTCAGGACTGGCGGCCCCGAGCCTTCGTAGCAGCAGGGCCGGCGCCCCAAGCACGTGTGCCCAGGACAACCGCCCCGGACCATCACGTACCCATCCCAGATCAACGCCCCGCGTACGCAAGGCGTTCCCCGCGATGGACGGTGGTCCCAGGTCGATCCTCCCCAGACGCTACCTTCCGGCCGCGCCCCCGTCCCGTGGGGGCCGCCCGGTGTGCCGGTATCGTTGCTGACGGTCGGCCGCTTCGTAGACTTCCCCGTATCCCGGGGCGCGATGCATTCGTACGAATGTACAAGTGTGGATGTACAAGTGCGGATGTACGCGTGTGAACGCATAGAACGAGCCTGGAACGCGCCGGCCGCGCAAACGCTCCCCCGAGAAAGGGCCCCACCGTGGCCGCCAAGCCCGTGGCCAAGCGCCTTGTCGTGCTGGTCTCCGGATCAGGTACGAATCTGCAGGCACTGCTCGACGCCATCGCGGAGGCGGGGACGGAGGCCTATGGGGCCGAGATCGTGGCCGTCGGCGCGGACCGGGACGGTATCGAGGGGCTCGCGCGAGCCGAGCGGGCCGGGCTGCCGACGTTCGTGAGCCGCGTCAAGGACTACGACACCCGTGACGAGTGGGACGCGGCACTCGCCGGGGCGACCGCCGCCCACGAGCCCGACCTCGTCGTCTCCGCCGGGTTCATGAAGATCGTGGGGAAGGAATTCCTCGCCCTGTTCGGCGGCAGGTTCGTCAACACGCATCCCGCGCTGCTGCCCAGTTTTCCCGGTGCCCATGGCGTGCGTGACGCGCTCGCGTACGGCGCGAGGGTCACCGGATGCACCGTCCACTTCGTCGACGACGGCGTCGACACCGGCCCGATCATCGCTCAGGGCGTGGTCGAGATCCGGGACGAGGACGACGAGAGCGCTCTGCACGAGCGCATCAAGGAAGTCGAGCGAAGGCTGCTCGTCGATGTCGTGGGGCGGCTCGCCCGCAACGGCTATCGCATTGAGGGACGAAAGGTAGTTATCCAGTGACCGCCACCGCCGAGAGCAACAAGCGGGTCATCCGACGCGCGCTTGTCAGCGTGTACGACAAGACCGGCCTCGAAGACCTGGCGCGCGGGCTGCACGAGGCCGGTGTCGAGCTCGTCTCCACCGGCTCCACCGCGTCGAAGATCGCCGCCGCGGGCGTCCCCGTCACCAAGGTCGAGGAGCTGACCGGCTTCCCCGAGTGCCTGGACGGCCGCGTCAAGACCCTGCACCCGAAGGTCCACGCCGGCATCCTCGCCGACCTGCGCCTCCCCGACCACCGGCGCCAGTTGGAAGAGCTCGGCGTCGAGCCGTTCGACCTCGTCGTCGTCAACCTCTACCCGTTCCGCGAGACCGTCGCCTCGGGCGCGACACCCGACGAGTGCGTCGAGCAGATCGACATCGGCGGCCCTTCGATGGTCCGCGCGGCAGCGAAGAACCACCCGTCCGTGGCCGTCGTCACCAGCCCCGCCCGCTACGCGGACGTCCTCGGCGCGGTCAAGAACGGCGGCTTCGACCTCACCACCCGCAAGCGGCTCGCGGCCGAGGCGTTCCAGCACACGGCGGCGTACGACGTGGCGGTCGCCTCCTGGTTCGCCGACGACTACGCCGCCGTCGACGACAGCGGTTTCCCCGACTTCCTCGGTGCGACGTACGAGCGCAAGAACACCCTGCGCTACGGCGAGAACCCGCACCAGGGCGCGGCCCTCTACGTCGACGGCACGGGCGGCCTCGCCGAGGCCGAGCAGCTGCACGGCAAGGAGATGTCGTACAACAACTTCACCGACACGGACGCCGCGCGCCGTGCCGCGTACGACCACGCCGAGCCCTGCGTCGCGATCATCAAGCACGCCAACCCCTGTGGAATCGCGGTCGGTTCGGATGTCGCCGAGGCGCACCGCAAGGCGCACGCCTGTGACCCGCTCTCCGCGTTCGGCGGGGTGATCGCGGTCAACCGGCCGGTCAGCAAGGAGCTGGCGGAGCAGGTCGCCGAGATCTTCACCGAGGTCATCGTCGCGCCCGGCTACGAGGACGGCGCCCTTGAGGCGCTCGCCAAGAAGAAGAACATCCGGGTGCTCAAGGCCGCGGGCGGCCCGTCCAACCCCGTCGAGGTCAAGCCCATCGACGGTGGCGCGCTGCTCCAGGTCACCGACCGTCTCCAGGCGGACGGCGACGACCCGGCGAACTGGACCCTGGCGACCGGCGAGGCGCTCGGCGACGCCGAACTGGCCGAACTGGCCTTCGCCTGGAAGGCCTGCCGGGCGGTCAAGTCCAACGCCATCCTCCTCGCCAAGGACGGTGCCTCGGTCGGCGTCGGCATGGGCCAGGTCAACCGCGTCGACTCCGCGAAACTGGCGGTGGAGCGGGCGGGCGAGGAGCGCGCGCAGGGCTCGTACGCTGCGTCCGACGCGTTCTTCCCGTTCCCCGACGGCCTGGAGATCCTGACCGCGGCCGGCGTCAAGGCCGTGGTCCAGCCCGGCGGTTCGGTCCGCGACGAGCTGGTGGTCGAGGCGGCGAAGAAGGCGGGCGTGACGATGTACTTCACGGGGACGCGGCACTTCTTCCACTGATCGAGAAGCTGATCGAGAAGCTGACCGAGACACGATCGAGAAGTACGGCTGATCCAAGAGTACGGCGGCCTCCGGCCCTCCCCGAGGGGCCGGAGGCCGCCGTGTACGTCGGTCAGCAGGTGGCCAGGCCGGGGATCGGCTCGTAGTTGTTGCCGCCCGACACCTTGTTGGCGGGGAACCAGCCCCAGCCGCCGTTGGAGTAGGCGTCGTCGCCCTGAGTCCACAGCCACCAGTTGTTCTTGGCATCCCCGACCGGCGCGTTCTCGCCGTACTGGATCTGGCAGACGAACCAGTTGTCGCCGGAGTAGAGGTAACCGGTGTCGGTCTCGTACAGGCCGACCACGTCGCCCTGGTAGTTGTGGCAGTAACGCGCGGTGTACGTCTTGCCGAACGCCTGCTTCTGGCCCGCGTTCCCCCAACAGCCGTCCGCCGCCGCCGCGCTGCCCGGCGTCAGGGCGAGCGCGCCCGCCGCCAGTACCGCCGCCGCGCCGAGCGATGCGAGTGTGCGCTTCATGGTGTGTCCCTCCGGTCGTGCCACCCCCGTTGGTGGACATGACCACAGTGGCGGCGCGGGGCCGCGAGGGGTACCTCGGATGTCCGAGGGTCACTTTTTCCCCTGTGGGGTGTACTCCTTCAGGTAGTGAGCGACGCGGTCGGCGTACGGGCGGTACTTCGGGGGAACGCCGCCCGCGTCGTTCACTACTTTGTACGAGGTGCGGTACGCGCCGGCGATCAGTACCCGGCGGTCGCCCTTCAGGCCCGAGTCCAGGCGTGGCGAGATCCAGCACAGGTACCGGCCCATCGCCGGGATGGACTCGGCGGGCGGGAAAGGCGGTTGGGGGACCTCCTCCTCGGGTGTGCCGTCGGCGTTCATCCACCAGCGCAGCACGCTCGGGGTCCAACGGGCGATGCCGTACTCGTTCTTGGCGGGGTCGGCCAGGTCCGGGTCGAAGTCGCTCTCCACCTTCAGCATGGCGGCGAGCAAGGACGGCGTGACGTCTCCATGTGAGCAGTCGTGCGCCGTCTCGACGATCAACAGGCGGTAGGCGGGCGGAATACCGCGGTCGGTACGGAGATCGGCGGCGCCGTACGCGGTGGCGGTGACGTTGTTGGTCTCGCCGGTTCGCTTCCCGCCCTGACTGTTGTCGTCGGCCCAGGTGCTGATGCCGTACCCGAGCGCCGCGACGGCGACGGTGGCGACAGCCGAAGCGCCGAGCACCAGCGCCGAGCGGCGCCCGCGCCGCGCGAACAGGCGGGGCAGCCGCGACCGCCGCCCGCACGTGCCGGCCGCCGCTTCCACGCGCCGCAGCAGCGCCTCCCCGGTGACCCTTTCCTGGTGCGTACGGGCCAGACAGTCCCGCACGATCTCCCGCCAGGTGTCCGGGAGTTGAGGAGACAGGCGTAACTCGTCCGTGCCGCGTGCGTAGGCGACGGCCGCGTCCCGGCGGGCCGAGGAAGTGCCGCCGGGCAGCGGGTAGGAGTCGGTGAGCACGAGGTGGGCTAGGACGCCGAAGGCCCAGATGTCCGCCGACGGCCTGATCCGGCGGCCGCGTTCGCCGATCTCCGCCCACAGGAGCTCGGGCGGGGTGTAGTCGGGCGTCGAGAAGGCGGGCGTGTACGCATGGGTGCCCTCCATCTCGGCGGCCATGTTGAAGTCGGCGAGCCGGGCCGAACCGTCCTTCATCAGCAGCACATTGGCCGGTTTCAGATCCCCGTGCACCCAGCCCGCCTGGTGCAGCTGGGTCAGCCCCTCGCAGATCTGTGCGAGCAGCCCAGGACCGTCGGCGGGGCGCGGCGTCCGCGACAGCAGCGCGGCCAGGGAGTCTTCCGCCTTCTCCAGTACGAGGACGGTGGCGCCGTCGATTCCGGGGTGGGCCGGGTCGTCGACCGTCAGGGTCTCGTAGAGGCGGATGAGGCGGGGGGCGGAGCGCAGTCGACTGAGCAACTCCAGTTCGCGTTCGGCCAGTTCGCGCAGGTGGGTGAGCTGGCGGGGCGTGTGGGTGCCGGTGGAGAGGAACTTGAGCGCGGCCGTGTCGGGGAGTCCCGTCCGCGATTCGGCGCGGCGTGCCTCGTACACGCTCCCGAACGCTCCCGTCGCGATCGGTTCGCGTACCTCCCAACTCCCCACGCGGTAGCCCTTGGGCACCGACACCGCGTACGGCTCGCTCACCGGGCACCCCCTGGCACGGGCGCCGTCAGGACGGTGAGATCGGACTCGAGGACAAGATCGAAGCGGAGCGCCAGGGAGACCAAGGATTCTTTCTTGCCGTTGAGGCGGGGGCCCGCGTCCGCCGTGTCGGGGCCGGGCTTGAGACGGAGTTTCACCGCCAGGTAGTCGATGTTCCACTGGACGTTGGCGCGGCTGGCCGAGGGCCAGTTGGGGCGCAGCCGGTCCACCACCTGGTCGACGGTGGGGATCGGGGCGTGCGGTTCGCCGCGCAGCCGGGGTTCGCACAGGGCGGCCAGGACCGCGAAGTAGCGTTTGGTGCGGTCCACGGAGAAGGCGGGTGTGGTGGTCGCGCCGTCGAGGGCGCCGGGGGAGCGGAGATAGTCGTGGCGGGGCGCCCACACCTGAATGGGCAGCAGGTCACCCGCCGCGGGCAGCACGATCCGGGAGAACTCGAAGGGGACGGGAGCGTCCAGGCGCCCCGGGCCGACCTTGATGTGTTCGCCCGCGCCCTCCGGGTTCTCGACGACGTACGTCTGGTGCGCGGAGAGGTTGCTGAGTACCCAGAAGGCACCCTGCGCGGCGATCTGACCGGCACGGCGGGAGACGCCCTCGTGCGGGATCGCCAGAGCGTTGTCGCGCGCGGAACGCCCGAAACTCAGCCGTTCGCCGGGCGCGAGCCGGAACTGGGCCGCGCTCTGGTCAGGTCCTTGCTCGTCCTCCGTGGTCGGCGGAGGTACCACGATGATGCTGTACAAGATGCGACTCCCCGGGCCTGGCATCTACCGGAGTCAGGGTAGGTCGACACACCAGGGCCGTGTCTCCCCTTGTGCACGGTGAGACACGGCCCTTGGAACGAATGGCGCGAACTGTTCAGCGGCGCCGGAGTCTTCCGGAGCGCCGTCGCTCGCGCGGGCGCGTTGTTACGAGGTGCGGATCACGATCGAGGAGCACACCTTGTCGGCGAACGTCTGCTTCTTGGCGTCCCACGCCGGCCACAGATAGCCCAGGTAGCAAGGCAGGCCGTCGAGGAAGTGGGCGAGCCGGCGGACGAACGCCATGCCGACGCCGAGCGGCTGGCCGTCGATCTCGCGCACCAGACGGATGCCGAGCGCCTTCTTGCCGACGGTCTGGCCGGTGCGGCCCTCCTGGATCAGCTGCCAGATCGCGAGGCCGATGAGGGCGATGGCGCCGATCGCCACCAGCGCCCCATTGTCACCGCCGACGATCACGATGGCGTAGGGGACGGCGAACACGAGCATGTCGACCAGGGTGCCGAGGAAGCGCTGGCCCCAGTTCGCGTACGGCGGCTGGGCGCCGTAGCCGGGCTGCTGCGGGTAGCCGTAACCGGGCTGTCCGCCCTGCGGGTAGCCCGGCTGCTGCGGGTATCCGTAACCCTGCTGCGGCGGGACGCCGGGGGGTGTCTGCGGGGCGCCGTAGCCGGGCTGCCCCTGCTGCGGGTAGCCGTAACCGGGCTGTCCCTGCTGTGGGTCCTGCGGCTGTCCGTACGGGTTGGGTGAGCCGTAACTCATGGCGATTTTCCTCCAGGCAAAAGGCGGGGACGGCGCGGATGGCGCGGAGGAACGTCACGATATGAGCGGTATGCCCCCCAACACGGACCGCGATGGTGCACCGCATATCGTTCTGTGACAGGCCAGTTCTTGTCCAGCCGATAACCACATATGTTGTGCAGCTGCAATCTTCGTGATCTTCCCGGTCCGGTCCGGCTCCGCCCGATTGGAACCAGGACACGGTCATCCGGGAGGATGGGGCCATGACCGCCCAGATTCTCGATGGCAAGGCCACCGCAGCCGCGATCAAGTCCGACCTGACCGTCCGCGTGGCGGCCCTGAAGGAGAAGGGCGTCACGCCCGGCCTGGGGACCGTCCTGGTAGGGGGCGACCCCGGCAGCCAGAAGTACGTCGCAGGCAAGCACCGCGACTGCGCACAGGTGGGCATCGCCTCCATCCAGCGCGAACTGCCCGCCACCGCCACGCAGGAGGAGATCGAGGCGGTGGTACGGGAGTTGAACGAAGACCCCACCTGCACGGGGTACATCGTCCAGCTGCCGCTCCCCAAGGGCATCGACGAGAACCGCATCCTGGAGCTGATGGACCCGGACAAGGACGCGGACGGCCTGCACCCGATGAACCTCGGCCGGCTGGTGCTGAACGAGCCGGCCCCGCTGCCCTGCACCCCCAACGGCGTCCTCACCCTCCTGCGCCAGTACGGCGTCGAGATCAAGGGCGCCGAGGTCGTGGTCGTCGGCCGTGGCGTGACCATCGGGCGTCCGATGCCGCTGCTGCTCACGCGGCGCACCGAGAACGCGACGGTGACGCAGTGCCACACCGGCACGCGTGACCTCTCCTCGCACCTCAAGCGCGCCGACATCATCGTCGCCGCGGCGGGCTCCGCTCATCTCATCCGCGCCGAGGATGTGAAGCCGGGCGCCGCCGTCCTCGACGTCGGTGTCTCGCGCAGCGCCGAGGGCAAGATCGTCGGCGACGTTCACCCGGACGTCGCCGAGGTCGCCGCCTGGATCTCCCCGAACCCCGGCGGCGTCGGCCCGATGACCCGCGCCCAGCTGCTCGTCAACGTGGTGGAAGCGGCGGAGCGCAGTGTCGGCTGAGGGCGCCAACTCCGGGAAGACGGACGAGAAGTCCGGTGAGCAGTCCGGCGAGAAGTCAGGTGAGGAGACCGGTGCGCAGTCCAGTGCGCAGTCCGGTGAGAAGACCGGCGAGTCGGCCGCTGTGCCGAAGGGGCTGAGCAACGCCGCCGAGCCGGTCGCAGGGGATGTGTCGAGCAACGGCGCCGAGCCCGTCGTACGAGATGTGTCGGGCAACGGCGCCGAACCGGCCGTACGGGACACCCCGGGCGCCAGCAGTGACGGTGACGCGGCCGAGCCGGTCGTGGTCGACCCCGTGAGCGCGCCCGACGCCGAGGGGAATCCTCGGCGTGCCACGCGGCGCTTTCCGCTGTTCACGCGGGACACCGCGCGGCCCGAGGGTGGTGGCCGGGCGGCGCCCAGGGACGCCCCGGCGCCCGCGCGCCAGTGGCCGATCCTCCTCGTGCTCTCGCTGGTCGCGCTCGGCCTGCTGCTGACGGCCTTCGACGTGTTCCGGTACGGCACGATCCTGATCGGTGTCGCGCTGCTGGGGGGCGCCGCGCTGCGCTGGACCCTGCCCGACGTGGGCATGCTCGCGGTGCGCTCCCGCTTCACGGACCTGGTGACGTACGGAGTGCTCGGCGTGGCCATCGTGCTGCTCTCGCTGATGGCGCAGCCCAATCCGTGGCTGGTGATCCCGTTCCTGGACGACACCCTGCACTTCACGGTTCGCTGAGGGGCTCGGGCTCTCCCGCGTCGGCGACACGGCAGCGGCCCGTCCTCTCCCCCGAGCAAGGACGGGCCGCGGCCGGGCGAGTGTTCCGCCCGGGAGTAACACTTGTGCACGGGAACAGACTGTTCAACACCTGTCAGCCCGCTGTGGCACGGAAGTGACCATTCCGCTACGGTGTCCGCGCCGTGCAACGGAAACCGTGCCCGCGCGGTCACCGATGCGGCAACTCCCTTTGTGGGCACGGTAGTTCGTGGCCTCCGGGCGAGCTGAGCACTCCCGTGGCGCCTGAGGCAACACCTGTGTTCCCGTTGTGTCGATGTCTTGACAAGTTCAAGGATTTACCCTGATCCAACCCAACAGTCGGGTTAACGTGGCCAATCGGGACGGTCCGGGACGTCCTGTGCGGAAGCCAGGGGGTTCGACCGGTCGTACAACAATGCCGATGGGACACTGGACCGCAGACCAACGGGCGTGCAACGGTGCATGCCTCCGCCCGAATGCTCCCGTGCGCCCCCATCCCGGGAACTGAGATCCTTACCGAACACATCCCTGTGGGTAGTCAGAACGGGGACTCGGCGGAGGGGCGCCGTGCGCGGGACAGTGCTTGACGTACGGGGAACAACCAGCCACGTACGGGGGGAAAGAAGTAGGGGGGAGTAGCAATGCCTCGTTGGAGGGCCTTGCCGGACGAACTCGATCCGCAGGTCAGAGAGTTTGCCAGCCAGTTGCGCCGGCTCGTCGACCGGAGCGGCCTGAGTATCGCCGCCGTGGCCGACCGTACCGGTTACAGCAAGACGTCCTGGGAGCGTTACCTCAACGGCCGGCTCCTCGCGCCCAAGGGCGCGATCGTCGCCCTGGCCGAGGTGACCGGCACCAATCCCATGCATCTGACCACCATGTGGGAGCTGGCCGAGCGGGCCTGGAGCCGTTCGGAAATGCGCCACGACATGACCATGGAAGCGATCCGGATCTCCCAGGCGCGCGCCGCGCTCGGCGAGTTCGGCGCGCCCCCGGCGAACGGGGGCAACGGCAAGCAGGCTCGCAAGAGCGGCAGCACCACTGTGACACCGGGGATCGCAGGCCCCGCGGGGGTGTCGCCGTCGGTGCCACCGCAGCCGTCGGCCACGGACGTGGAGGACTCGTCCGGCGGGAGCCCCGGCGGTTCCGTGCGCGGGGCTTCGCCGTACGGAGCGTCGTCGCAGGGGGCCTCTTCGCAAGGTGCTTCTTCGTACGGGGGTGGCTCGTCCGGCGGGGGCGGGCGGGGCGGCGGCTGGGGGGTCGTCGCCACGCCGCCGTCCGGTGGCGGCGGGCAGTTCGGGCCCGTGCGGCCGGCAGGTCCGTCCAGTCCTGTGGGGGCTGCCGATCCTGGCGGATCTGCCGGTCCTGGCGGTCGTCCGCCTCAGGACGCTCGGCCCTCCGGCGGTGGCCGGGGTTCGCCCGACGGGGCGCGGCGCAAGCGGCGGCTCACGATGTTCCTCGCGGGGGTCGTCGGTGCTCTCGTCGTGGTCGCCGCGGCGGTATTCCTGACCAGTGACGGCGACAAGAAGGACGAGAGCACGACCAAGGCGCCCACGACCTCGGTCGCCGCTCCCGATCCCGACCTGCCGGCCGGTGTGAAGTGCAGTGGCGCGGACTGTGCCGGCGCGGACCCGGAGAACATGGGCTGCGGCGGTGAGCTGGCGACGACTGCCACCAGCGTCACCGTCGGTACGACCCTCGTCGAGGTCCGCTACAGCGAGACCTGCTCCGCCGCCTGGGCCCGCATCACGCAGGCCGTCGTGGGCGACACGGTCGAGGTGTCCGCAGGCACGGGCGCCGAGGCCAAGCAGACCGGGTCGGTCGACGTGGACACCGACGCGTACACACCGATGGTGGCGGTGAAGGACGCCGGCGACGCGACGGCGTGCGCGACGCTGGCGTCGGGGGAGACGGGCTGCACGAAGTAGGCGGTTCCAGGTGGCCGGTTCCAGCCCGTCCGGCGTTTGAGGACGAGCGCGTTCAGCGTGACAGGGGGGTCCGGGGGCGCAGCCCCCAGGGACGGGACGGGTAGGGGCGGAGGGGGCGAAAAAACCTCCCCCCACCCCGGAATGCCCGGCCCCATCGGGGGCAGACGCACCGGTACCCCCACGGGATCCGGAACCCCGGTACCCCATCGGCGGTCGCCGAGCCCACTCTCCCGGGCCCGGCGGCCGCCTCCCCACAGGGTTCTGTGGACCGTTCTGTGGGCTGGGCCACACGGACCCGGACACTCGGGCTCCCGGATGCGCGATAGCCTGACGGCGGATCTCTCTTGACGCCAAGAGATCGATCATCGGTGCCGACGCCAAGAGGCCGATCACCGGTACCCCTGATCGATCGAAGCGGCGGACACAGGGGAGTTCCTGCACCCCGGGGCAGCGACGCCCCACCCCCAGCTGTCCTACGGAGAACGCCATGACCCGCACTCCCGTGAACGTCACCGTCACCGGCGCGGCCGGCCAGATCGGTTACGCCCTGCTCTTCCGCATCGCCTCCGGCCAGCTGCTCGGCGCGGACGTGCCGGTCAAGCTGCGCCTCCTGGAGATCACCCCGGCGCTCAAGGCCGCCGAGGGCACCGCGATGGAGCTCGACGACTCGGCCTTCCCGCTCCTCGCCGGGATCGACATCACGGACGACCCGAACGTCGCCTTCGCCGGCGCCAACGTCGGTCTCCTCGTCGGCGCCCGCCCCCGCACCAAGGGCATGGAGCGCGGCGACCTCCTTTCGGCCAACGGCGGCATCTTCAAGCCGCAGGGCAAGGCCATCAACGACAACGCCGCCGACGACATCAAGATCCTCGTCGTGGGCAACCCGGCGAACACCAACGCGCTCATCGCGCAGGCCGCCGCCCCGGACGTACCGGCCGAGCGCTTCACCGCGATGACCCGTCTGGACCACAACCGCGCGCTCACGCAGCTCGCGAAGAAGACGGGTTCGACGGTCGCCGACATCAAGCGCCTGACGATCTGGGGCAACCACTCGGCCACCCAGTACCCCGACATCTTCCACGCCACGGTCGGTGGCAAGAACGCCGCCGAGGTCGTCAGCGACGAGAAGTGGCTCGCCGAGGACTTCATCCCGACGGTCGCCAAGCGCGGCGCCGCCATCATCGAGGCCCGCGGCGCCTCGTCGGCCGCCTCCGCCGCCAACGCCGCCATCGACCACGTGTACACCTGGGTCAACGGCACCGAGGACGGCAACTGGACCTCCATGGGCATCCCCTCGGACGGTTCCTACGGCGTCCCGGAGGGCCTCATCTCCTCCTTCCCGGTCACCACGAAGGACGGCTCGTACGAGATCGTCCAGGGCCTGGACATCAACGAGTTCTCCCGCGCCCGCATCGACGCGTCGGTCCAGGAACTGACGGAGGAGCGCGAGGCGGTCCGCGCCCTCGGCCTCATCTGAGCCACCCGCAGGCCGTTCACCACGGCTCTGTCATGGGCTTTCACGGGCCCCGTTCCGGTTACGACCGGAACGGGGCCCGTGCCATGTCACGCACGACCGCCTCAGGCAGGGGGTGCCCCTACTCGAGCCCGCGCTTCCCCGGCGCCCAGAACGGCTTGGTGAGGACGGAGCGTCGGTCCCAGCCCAACTCCCCTGCGAGCACCTGCCGGACCTGCTGCACCGTACGGGCCTCGCCGGCGACGTAGGCGATTCCGCCCGGCTCGGGGGCGAGGTGCTGTACCGCGGCCGGGAGGGAAGTCCCGCCCCTGGTAAGCCAGTTGAGCCGGTCCGAGTGCGGCAACGGCAGCCGGTCCTCAACCGTCTCTGTCTCCACGCAGCCGGACACACGCGATCCCTCGGGCAGTGCGGCCAGCATCGCGCCGAAGGCGACGGAGGCCGTCTCCTCGCCGATGAAGACATGATGGGTGGCGTCGGGGCGGAGGGTGAACGACCCTTCGGGCTTGCCCAGTCGGACCTGCGTGCCGATCTCGACGTCGTGACCCCAGCGTGCTCCGGGTCCCGCCCCGGCGTGGTCCAGCACACACAACTCGACGGCGCCGGACGGGTCGTAGCGCCACACGGAGTACGTACGGCGGGTCAGTCCGGAGGTGACCAGGACGCGTACCTGCTGCCCGGGGTGCACGCCGAGTCCGGTGAGGGCATCTCCCTCGATGCGGAGTCGGCGCATGCGGGCGGTGATCGGTCCGGCCTCGGTGACGGTGCCGCGGAGCATCAGCAGGTCGAGGACGGGGTTCAGGAGGGCGGGCACTGGTGGCTCCTCAAGTGGGCTGTTCGCAAGGGGAGTTGGTCGGTCATCAGGGGCGGGATGAACGCGATAGTACGCGTTTCTTGTTGGACGCGATAGTGCGTGTGGTGGTCCGGTCGCGGTGTCCGGCGACCACGAGTGCTGTCGCCGCGAGGACGATCAGGGCCACCGTGCGCAGCGCCGGGCCCATGCCGTGGGCGAGGTCGGGGTGGCCGGCCAGGATCGTGCCGGTGACCGCTACGCCGAGGGCCGCGCCGAGTTCGCGGGCCGAGGTGCCGAGACCGGAACCGAGGCCCGTCTGGTGCGGCGGCAGCGAGGTGACGACGCCGACCGTGAGCGCGGGCATGGACAGCCCGGTGCCCGCGGAGATGATGAGCAGCCAGCAGGCGTACGTCCAGTAGGGCGTGCCCGCGTCGGCCGTGGACGCGCCGAGCAGGCCCAGGCCGATGAGTGCGAGACCGGCGCCGATGACCGGACGCGGGCGGTGCGACCAGCGGACGGCGAGCCTCGGGACGAGGGCCATGCCGATCGTCAGCGGCACGATCGCGATGCCGGTGACGGCGGCGCCGTAGCCCTTGATGCCTTGCAGGTACTGGGAGTTGACGTAGAAGAGGGAGAACAGGCCGAAGAAGCCGGTGGCCGTGCCGAGGGTGGCCGCGCGGAGGGTGGGAGAGGCGAAGACGCGCGGGTCGAGGAGCGGGGTGCGGGAGCGCAGGGCGTGGCGGGTGAACGCGGCGATCAGTACGGCGCCTGCCGTGAAGGCCGTGACGATGCGCGGCGAGGTCCAGCCGTACGTCGGGCCCTCGATGATGCCGAAGAGGACCGCGACCAGGCCCGTGGTCAGGAGCAGGGTGCCGGTGGGGTCGAGGTTGCTGTGTGCGGCGCGTTCCGTGCGGGGTGTGGTGAGGGCGACCGCGAGGGCCAGCAGGACGGCCAGCGGGACCATCACCCCGAACAGGGCGCGCCAGGACAGGAACTGACCGACCAGGCCGCCGCCGACGTTGCCGGCGAGTCCGCCGAGGCCGAGCGCGAGCGTCCAGGACGCCATCGCTCGCGACCGGTGTTCCGGCACGGAGAGGTGCACCAGGATCGACATCGTCGCCGGGGTGATCAGTGCAGCGCCCGCGCCGGACAGGCCGCGGCCCGCGATCAGCGTCGCCGGGTTCTGGGCGAGCGCGCTGGTGGCGGCGCCCGCCGCGAACAGGGCGAGTCCGGCGAGCAGGGCGCCCTTGCGCCCGTGCCGGTCGCCGAGCGCGCCGGCCGGGATGAGGAGTGCGGCGAAGGCGATGACGTACGCGTCGACCATCCACAGCAGCTCGGTGTGCGAGGGGTGCAAGGACGACGAACTCAGCTGTGGCATAAGGAGGTTGATGGCGGCGACCATGCTCTGGGCGACCAGGACGCAGGCGCAGAGGGTCAGCAGGGTGGACCGTTTCAGGGTGGGCCTTGGAGCGGGGTTCGGGGCGGGGTCTGGGGCGGGGCTTGGGGTGGGCTTCAGGGCGTACGAGGGCACGGCTCCTCCAGGGAGTCCGGTGTGGTGGTGGGTGCCCTGTCACCGTAGGCTCGGCGGTGACCTGCTTTCCAGTGCAACCTTTGCAAGGGATGAATGCGTATGACGCAATCC
>NZ_JBFBEA010000013.1:127301-186822 GCF_040683495.1 Streptomyces sp. NPDC093544
ATCCAGGGAATCCAGGGAATCCAGGGAATCCAGGGAATCCAGGGAATCCAGGGAATCCAGGGAATCCAGGGAATCCAGGGAATCCAGGGAATCCAGGGAATCCAGAGAACCCAGAGAACCCGAGCGGTCGGGTGCCGGGCTTGATCTGAATCTGCTGGTCGCCCTCGATGTGCTCCTTGAGGAGCAGAGTGTTCAGGGTGCGGCGCGGCGGCTGCATCTCTCCGAACCCGCCATGAGCCGCACCCTCGGCCGTATCCGCAAGGCGCTCGGGGATCCCGTGCTCGTCCGGGCGGGACGGCGGATGGTGCCCACCCCGCACGCGCTGTCCGTACGGGCGGAGGTGAGCGCGGTGGTGGAGCGGGCGCGGGCCCTGTTCGCGCCGGGCCGGGACACCGACCTCAGGACCGTCAGCCGTACGTTCACGATCCTGGGCCACGACGCGATCGCCGCCCTGTACGGCGCGGCCCTCTTCGCGCGCGCCGCCGAGGAGGCGCCCGGCATCCGCATCCGGTTCCTCTCCGAGAGTCATGTCGACGCGCCGTTCCTGCGGCAGGGGACCGCCGACCTGGAGGTGGGGGTCGTCGACACCACGGCGCCCGAAGTGCATGTGGAGGCCCTCCACGAGGACCGGATGGTCGGGATCGTAAGGGCCGGACATCCGCTGCTGGAGGGGGAGTTGACCCCACGGCGGTTCGCCGAGTCGGCGTCTCACCTGATCGTGTCGCGGCGCGGCAAGCTGCACGGTCCCGTCGATGCCGCGCTCGCCGAACTCGGTCTGGAACGGCGGGTGGTGGGCGCCGTCGGCACCCTGCCTGCCTCGCTGTTCGTACTGCGGGACACCGACCTGATCGGGCTGACCAGCTCCTGGGGCCTGCCGATGGCAGCCACGTTCGGCCTGGTCACCTTCGAGGTTCCCCTCGAACTGCCCCCGCTCAAGCTTGGGTTGGCCTGGCACCCGCGCCATGAGGCCGATCCGGCGCACGCGTGGCTGCGGGGCGTCGTACGGGAGTTGATGGGGGGTTGGTCGGCCGCCGTCGCTTAGGACCTGTCCGGCCGTTTCTCGAACCAGTGGTCCGCGAAGAGGTGGTCGGCAGAGGCCGGGATCCCTGACGCTAACCAGCCCATGTTTCGCCCCATTTGTCCGACTGTTCAGTGATGTGGCCCACTTTCGGCCATGGATTGCGCATGCATACGGACGCCCCGGGCAGGGGCTCACGGTCCCCGAGAGTGACAGTTGGTGACGCTGGGGCGCTGAACAGGAACGGAAGGCAATACCGATCATGTCGGACAGTACGGAACAGCAGGCGGGGAAGACCATTCATGCGGGCGGGGAGTGGCTGGAAGCGGTCTCCGGGGCCACCCGCGAGATCCTCGACCCCGCGGACGCACTGCCGTTCGCCGTGGTCGCGGAGGGTGACGAGAAGGACACGGACATAGCGGTCGCGGCCGCACGCAGCGCCTTCGACGGTGGTGAGGGCCCCTGGCCGCGCACGTCCGTCGCCGAGCGCGCCGCCCTCCTGCGCCGCGTCGCCGATCTCCTCGTACGCGATCGCGAAGAACTCGGGCTGCTGGAGAGCCGTGACGCGGGCAAGACCCTCGAAGAGGGGCGCGTCGACATCGACTGTGTCGCGGACGCCTTCCGGTACTTCGCCGATCTCGTGGTCGGGGAGGGCGGCGGGCGCGTCGTCGACGCGGGCTCCGACGACATTCACAGCGTCGTCGTGCACGAGCCGGTCGGAGTCTGCGCGCTGATCACGCCCTGGAACTACCCCCTGCTCCAGGCGAGTTGGAAGATCGCTCCCGCCCTCGCGGCCGGCAACACCTTCGTCGTCAAGCCGAGCGAGATCACTCCACTGACCACCATCGCCCTGATCCGCCTGCTCGTTGAGGCGGGGCTGCCCGTCGGTGTCGCCAACATCGTCACCGGGCCCGGGCACACCGTCGGCGCCCGGCTCGCCGAGCACCCCGAGGTCGATCTCGTCTCCTTCACCGGCGGTCTCGTCAGCGGTACGAAGGTCGCGCGGGCCGCCGCCGTGACGGTGAAGAAGGTCGCGCTGGAGCTCGGCGGCAAGAACCCCAACGTCGTCTTCGCCGACGCCTGTGCGACGGAGGAAGGGTTCGACACCGCCGTCGACCAGGCCCTCAACGCCGCCTTCATCCACAGCGGCCAGGTGTGCTCGGCGGGCTCCCGCCTCATCGTCGAGGAGTCCGTGCGGGAGCGCTTCGTCGCCGAACTCGCCCGCAGGGCAGGCGCCATCCGGCTCGGCCGCGGCACCGAGGACGGCGTCGAGTGCGGCCCGCTCGTCTCCGAGCAGCAGCGGGAGAAGACGGAGGCGTACGTCGCCTCGGCGCTCGCGGAGGGCGCGGTGCTGCGCGCCGGGGGCAGCCGTCCCGAGCCCTCCGGGACCAGGCCCGCCACCGGGTACTTCTACGAGCCGACCGTCCTGGACCAGTGCCATCGCGAGATGCGGGTCGTCCGCGAGGAGGTCTTCGGGCCCGTGCTGACGGTGGAGACCTTCCGCACGGAGGAAGAGGCCGTCGCGCTCGCCAACGACACCGAGTACGGACTCGCGGGCGCCGTCTGGACCGCCGACGCCGGCCGCGCCCGCCGCGTCGCCGGACGGCTGCGGCACGGCACCGTCTGGATCAACGACTTCCACCCCTATCTCCCGCAGGCGGAGTGGGGCGGCTTCGGCAAGAGCGGCGTCGGGCGGGAGCTCGGCCCGGCCGGTCTCGCCGAGTACCGCGAGACCAAGCACGTGTACCAGAACCTGGCGCCGAAGCCGGTGCGGTGGTTCGCGGGCTGACCCGCGGACCACCTCCTCAACCCCCCACCGAACAAAGCACCTTGGAGTACGTCCCCATGCCCGAGAACACGCATGAGCATGAGTACGACTATGTCGTCATCGGCGGCGGCACCGCCGGTTCCGTCATCGCGTCCCGCCTCACCGAGAACCCCGGCGTCACCGTCGCCGTCATCGAGGGCGGACCCAGCGACGTCGGCCGCGACGACGTCCTCACCCTGCGCCGCTGGATGGGCCTGCTCGGCGGGGAGTTGGACTACGACTACCCGACGACCGAGCAGCCACGCGGCAACTCCTTCATCCGGCACAGCCGCGCCCGGGTGCTCGGCGGCTGTTCCTCGCACAACACGCTGATCGCGTTCAAGCCGCTGCCGTCCGACTGGGACGAGTGGGAGGCGGCGGGCGCCAAGGGCTGGGGCGCGGCGCCGATGGAGGCGTACTTCGCGCGGCTTCTCAACAACATCGTGCCGGTCGACGAGAAGGACCGGAACGCCATCGCGCGTGACTTCGTCGACACCGCGCACGCCGTGCTCGGTGTGCCGCGCGTCGATGGTTTCAACAAGAAGCCGTTCACCGAGGGCGTCGGCTTCTTCGACCTCGCCTACCACCCCGAGAACAACAAGCGGTCGAGCGCGTCGGTGGCGTATCTGCACCCGGTGATGGACGAGCGGCCCAACCTGACTCTGCTCCTTGAGACTTGGGCGTACCGGCTGGAGCTGGAGGGCACGCGTGCGACGGGCGTACACGTCCGCACGAAGGACGGCGAGGAGATCCTTCTGCAGGCTCGGGGTGAAGTCCTGCTGTGTGCGGGCGCCGTGGACTCGCCGCGCCTGCTGCTGCACTCCGGAATCGGGCCGGCGCAGGACCTGGAGCGGCTCGGCATACCCGTCGCGCACGACCTGCCCGGCGTCGGCGAGAACCTGCTCGACCACCCCGAGTCCGTGATCGTCTGGGAGACGAACGGGCCCATCCCCGAGAACTCCGCGATGGACTCCGACGCGGGCCTGTTCGTGCACCGCGACCCCGAACACACGGGTCCCGACCTGATGTTCCACTTCTACCAGGTGCCGTTCACGGACAACCCGGAGCGGCTGGGATACGAGCGTCCCGAGCACGGCGTCTCCATGACCCCCAACATCCCCAAGCCGCGCAGCCGAGGCCGGCTGTATCTGGAGAGCGCCGACCCGGCGGTCAAACCCGCCCTCGACTTCCGGTACTTCACCGACGAGGACGACTACGACGGCCGTACCCTCGTCGACGGCATCAAGATCGCCCGCGAGATCGCCAGGTCCGAACCGCTCGCCGGCTGGCTCAAGCGCGAGGTGTGCCCGGGTCCTGAGATCACGGACGACGAGGAGCTCAGCGCGTACGCGCGGCATGTGGCGCACACCGTGTACCACCCGGCGGGCACCTGCCGTATGGGCGACGGAGCGGACGAACTCGCCGTCGTGGACCCCGAGTTGCGCATCCGGGGCCTGGACGGCATCCGGATCGCCGACGCGTCCGTCTTCCCGACGATGCCCGCCGTGAACCCGATGATCGGGGTCCTCATGGTCGGGGAGAAATGCGCCGAGCTGATCGGGGGCGGGGTGCGATGAGTACGACGTCCGAGAGTACGACGTCCGAGGCGAACGTGACTGAGGCGACTGTGAGCGGGGCGACTGCGGCTGAGGTGACTGTGACTGTGACTGAGGCGACCGTGAGTGGGGCGACTGTGACTGTGACTGCGGCTGAGACGGCCGCGACGCCCGTCTTCTCCGTACGCAACCTGTGGAAGGTCTTCGGACCGAAGGCCGACCGCGTCCCCGGCGACCCCGAACTCGCGGCGCTCACCTCCGCCGAACTCCGGTCCCGTACCGGCTGCACGGCCGCCGTCCACGACGTCAGCTTCGACGTGCACAAGGGCGAGGTCTTCGTCGTGATGGGCCTGTCCGGCTCGGGCAAGTCCACGCTCGTGCGCTGTCTGACCCGGCTCATCGAGCCGACGTCGGGCGCGCTCGCCATCGACGGCGAGGACGTCCTCGCGATGGACGCGGCCCGGCTGCGCGAACTGCGCCGCCACCGTGCCGCGATGGTCTTCCAGCACTTCGGTCTGCTGCCGCACCGCTCGGTCCTGGACAACGTCGCGTACGGCCTGGAGATCCAGGGGATGTCCAAGAGCGCGCGCCGGGAGCGGGCGCAGGAGATCGTCACCAAGGTCGGCCTGGAGGGCATGGAACAGCGGCGGCCCGGACAGCTGTCCGGTGGTCAGCAGCAGCGTGTCGGGCTCGCCCGGGCTCTTGCCGCCGATCCCCAAGTCCTGCTGTTCGACGAGCCGTTCAGTGCGCTCGACCCGCTGATCCGGCGCGACATGCAGGAGGAGGTCATCCGGCTCCACCGCGAGGAGGGCCGCACGATGGTCTTCATCACCCACGATCTCAACGAGGCCCTGCGGCTCGGCGACCGCATCGCCCTGATGCGCGACGGCCGGATCGTCCAGCTCGGCACCCCCGAGGAGATCGTCGGCTCGCCGGCCGACGACTACGTGCGTGAGTTCGTACGGGATGTTCCGCGCGAGCAGGTGATGACGGTGCGGTCGGCCATGCGCGCCGCGTCCGCCGCCGAGGCGGGCGGCCGGGGTCCAGCCGTGGCGCCGGGCGCGACCGTGTCGGAGGCGATCGAGGCGGTGGCACGGGCGGGAGCTCCGGCGCGGGTGATGGAGCGGGGGCGGTGCCTCGGGGTTGTGGACTCGCCTTCACTGCTCGGGGTGGTGGCCGGGGTGTCCGGCGTATCCGGTGTGTCCCCCAACGGCGGCAGCGGCAGCAACGGCGGCTCCGACGGCCCCGGCGGGCACGTCGACGTCAAAGCCGCCGACGACAGCTTCGACGCCGTCCGCGGTGAGGAAGTGGCCTGATGGCTGCCGTCACCGCACCCGTCGGCCATACCGGACCGGCCGACCGGGCCAGAAGCCTCCTCCGCCACCGAGCCGCCGGCAAGCTCCTGCTGCTCGCCCTGGCGGCAGCCGTCCTCGTGCCCGTCCTCAACTCCCAGTGGGCAAGCGGCACTTGGCCCAACGCCCTCACCGTCGACCTGACCGAACCCCTCGGCAGGGCCAGCGACTGGATCATCGACAACCGGGACAGCCACCCGCTGTTCCTGTACTTCTTCGGGTACGTCAGCAACGCCGTCACCCTCGCCGTACGCGCCGTCTACCTGGTGCTGCTCGGCGCGGGCTGGGCCGGGGTGACCGCGGTGGCGGCACTCGTGGCCTGGCGGGTCGCGGGCGTGCGACTGGCGCTCGGTACGGCCGCCGCGTTCCTCGCCTGCGGCCTGCTCGGTATGTGGGTGCCCACCATGCAGACGCTGGCGCTCATGGTGGTCGCGGTGCTCGCGTCCGTCGCGCTCGGCGCGCTGCTCGGCCTCGCGGCGGGCCTGTCCGACCGTACGTACCGCGCGTTGCGGCCGGTCCTCGACACCATGCAGGTGCTCCCGGCGTTCGCGTACCTCCTCCCGGTCGTCCTGATCTTCGGCATCGGTGTCCCGGCCGCCGTCCTCGCGACCGTCGTGTACGCCGCGCCGCCCATGGCCCGCCTCACCGCGCTCGGCCTGCGCGACGCCGACGGAGGTGTCATGGAGGCCGTCGCCTCACTCGGCGCCACGGCCCGCCAGCGCCTGCTCACCGCCCGCCTTCCGCTCGCCCGCAAGGAACTCCTCCTCGGCCTCAACCAGACGATCATGATGGCGCTGTCCATGGCCGTCATCGCCTCCGTGATCGGCGCGGGCGGTCTCGGCGACCGCGTCTACCAGGCCCTCGCCTCGGTCGACGTGGGCGCCGCGCTCGCGGCCGGAGTCCCGATCGTGCTGCTCGCGGTCGTACTGGACCGGGTGACGGCGGCCGCGGGGGAGCGGCTCGGCGAATCCGACGGAAGCCTCCCGCGCTGGGGTTACGCCGCTGCGGCAGCCCTCGTCGTGGCGGTCGCCGGACGTCTCGCGGGCCGACTCGACTGGCCCGAGGCCTGGAACGTGGCCATCGCCGAGCCCGTGAACCGGACCGTCGACTGGATGACCGACCACCTCTACTCCGGCGTCCCCTACATCGGCGGAACGGCCGACTGGGCCGCCCACTTCACCACCTGGATCCTCAACCCCCTCCGGGACGGCCTCCAGTGGCTGCCCTGGTGGTCGGTCCTCCTGATCGTCGCCGCGCTCGCCTGGCTGATCGGCACCTGGCGCACGGCGCTCACCGCGGTCCTCGCGATGGCCGCGATCGGCGTCCTGGGCGTCTGGCAGCCGTCTCTCGACACCTTGTCGCAGGTGCTCGCGGCGGTCGCCGTGACCCTTGTCCTCGGCCTCGCGACCGGCATCGCGGCGGCGCGCAGCGAGCGCGTCGAACGCCTGCTGCGGCCGGTCCTCGACGTCTTCCAGACGATGCCGCAGTTCGTGTATCTGATCCCGGTCGTGGCGCTCTTCGGCATCGGCCGCGCGCCCGCCGTCGCCGCGGCCGTGGTCTACGCCCTCCCCGCCGTCGTCCGCATAACCACCCAGGGCCTGCGCGCGGTCGACCCCGCCGCACTGGAGGCAGCCCGCTCGCTCGGCGCCACCAGCGGGCAGCAACTGCGCCAGGTCCAGCTCCCGTTGGCCCGCCCGGCGCTGCTTCTCGCCGTCAACCAGGGTGTCGTACTCGTCCTCGCCGTCGTCATCATCGGCGGTCTGGTCGGCGGCGGCGCGCTCGGCTACGACGTCGTGTTCGGCCTGGCTCAGGGCGACTTGGCGACCGGCCTGGTCGCCGGCGCCGCCATCGTCTGCCTCGGCCTGATGCTCGACCGGGTGACCCAGCCGACGCAGCGCCGTCCGAAGAAGGGAGCGTGACATGTCTCGTACGCGGATGATGTCTCGTACGCAAATGACCGCCGCTCTTGCGGGACTGGTCCTGGCGACCGGTTGCGGCGCCGCCGACATGACCAAGCAGGCCTCGCCCTTCGCCAACGCGCAGGGCGCCAAGACCGTGACCCTCTCCGTGCAGTCGTGGGTCGGCGCGCAGGCCAATGTGGCCGTGGCGCAGTACCTGCTCGAACACGAGCTGGGCTACCGCGTCGACACCGTCCAGGTCGACGAGGTCCCCGCGTGGGACGCGCTGAGCCAGGGCCGGGTCGACGCGATCCTGGAGGACTGGGGCCACCCCGACCAGGAGAAGCGGTACGTCGACGACAAGAAGACGATCACCTCCGGCGGGGGACTGGGGGTGACCGGGCACATCGGCTGGTACGTCCCCACGTACTTCGCCAAGCAGCACCCGGACGTCACCGACTGGAAGAACCTCAACAAGTACGCCGACCAGCTCCGCACGGCGGAGAGCGGCGGCAAGGGCCAACTCCTCGACGGCTCACCGTCGTACGTCACGAACGACAAGGCGCTCGTCGACAACCTGAAGCTCGACTACCAGGTGGTGTTCGCCGGTTCGGAAGCGGCCCAGATCACCCAGATGCAACAGTTCGCGAAGGAGAAGAAGCCCTTCCTCACGTACTGGTACGCCCCCCAGTGGCTCTTCAAGAAGGTCCCCATGACCGAGGTGAAGCTTCCGGCCTACGAGGAGGGCTGCGACGCGGACCCGACGAAGGTCGCCTGCGCCTACCCCCACACCCCACTCCAGAAGTACCTCAACACCGACTTCGCCCGGTCCGGCGGCCAGGCGGCCGCCTTCCTGAAGAACTTCAAGTGGACGACGGAGGACCAGAACGAGGTGTCGTTGCTGATCGCCGACGACAAGCTGCCGGCGCAGGAGGCGGCGAAGAAGTGGGTGGCGGGCCACGAGTCGACATGGAGGGCATGGCTTCCGTCCTAGCGTCGTCCATAGGCCCACGCCGGGCGCCTCACTTCACTTCACTTCACCTCGCCTCGCCTCGCCTCGCAGGAAGGCGCCCGGCAAGACTTAGGACTGGCCTGCGACAGGCCCACCACTGGCCGGGGGGCTGGCCTGCGACTGACCTATGACTTGAACTGCCCGGCCTCGTAGTGACCCGGCACGAGTCGGCACGCCACCCCGAACCGGTTCCAGGCGTTGATCACCGTGATCGAGGCGATCAGCTGCGCCAGCTCACCCTCCTCGAAGTGCTCGGCGGCACGCTCGTATACGGCGTCCGCCACGAACCCGTCCCTCAGCACGGTCACCGCCTCGGTCAGTTCGATCGCCGCGAGCTCCTTCTCCGTGTAGAAGTGCGGCGACTCCTCCCACGCGCTGAGCTGCACGATCCGCTCGACGCTCTCACCGGCCGCGAGCGCGTCCTTGGTGTGCATGTCGAGACAGAACGCGCAGTGGTTGAGCTGCGAGGCGCGGATCTTCACAAGCTCCAGGAGTACGGGGTCCACGCCCTGCCGGGCTGCCGCGTCGAGCCTGACCATGGCCTTGTAGACGTCGGGGGCGAGCTTGGCCCAGGGGAGACGGGCGCTGGGCTCGGGGGCGTACGTCGTGGTCTCGTCGTTGTCCGTCGGCACGGTTCGGGGGGTGGTGGTGTGCGTAGTCATGTGATGGACCCTACGAGCGGAGTAGCCCAGGGGTATGGTCCATTTCCATGGCAGAAACATGGGCCACTTTGGGGGTCGACCTGCATGTCGAGCCGACCGGGCCCGGTGTTCGCAGAGGTCTGACGGACGCGCTGCGGGAGGCCGTCCGCAGCGGTCGGCTCGCCCCAGGAATCCGCCTCCCCTCGTCCCGTTCGCTCGCCGCCGACCTGGGCATCGCCCGCAACACGGTCGCCGACGCGTACGCCGGTCTCGTCGCCGAGGGCTGGCTCACCGCACGGCAGGGCTCGGGCACCCGGGTGGCGGAGAGAGCGGTTCCACGGCCGGCGCCGGAATCGGCGCCCCGCACCCGCGAGCCGGGCCACCCCATGTACGACCTGGTCCCCGGCAGCCCCGACCTCGCCTCCTTCCCGCGCGCCGAGTGGCTCAAGGCCGCCCGCCGCGCCCTGACCGCAGCACCGCACGAGGCCTTCGGCTACGGCGACGCGCGCGGCCGTCCCGAACTGCGCACCGCCCTCGCGGGCTACCTCTCCCGCGCCCGTGGTGTACGGGCTGACGCGGACCGCATCGTCATCTGTTCCGGGTTCGCGGACGCCCTGACGCTGCTCGGCGCGGTCCTGCGCCGACGGGGCCTGCGCTCGCTCGCCGTGGAGTCGTACGGCCTCGACGTGCACTGGAACCTGCTGCACCGTTCGGGCCTGCGCACGGTCCCCCTGCCGCTCGACGAACTCGGCACCCGAACGGACGAGTTGACGGGCGTACGGGCCCTGCTGCTGACCCCCGCGCACCAGTTCCCCATGGGGGTCCCGCTCCACCCCGACCGCCGGGCCGAGGTCGTGGACTGGGCCCGCCGCACCGGAGGGCTGATCCTGGAGGACGACTACGACGGCGAGTTCCGCTACGACCGCCAGCCGGTCGGCGCCCTGCAAGGCCTCGACCCCGACCGCGTGGTCTACCTCGGCACCGCCAGCAAATCCCTGGCACCCGGCCTGCGCCTGGGCTGGCTGGTCCTGCCGCCGTCGCTCGCGGGCGAGGTCAAGGCGCTGAAGGGCGGGGGCGGTTGGTCCACCGGCGTCCTTGACCAACTGACCCTCGCGGAGTTCATCACCTCCGGCGCCTACGACCGCCACGTCCGCGCCGCCCGCCTCCGCTACCGCCGCCGCCGCGACGCCCTGGTCTCCTCCCTCGCCACCCGCGCCCCCGTCGTCCACGCCACCGGCATCGCGGCCGGCCTCCACGCCGTCCTCCAACTCCCGCCCGGCACCGAGCAGTCCGTCGTACGAGCGGCAGCGTGGCAGGGCCTCGCCCTCCACGGCCTGTCCCGCTACCGCCACCCGGACGCCGTCACCGATCCACTCGACGCGCTGGTGGTGGGATACGGCACACCGCCGGACCATGCGTGGTCGGGGGCGCTGGACGCGCTGTGCGGGTCGCTGGAAATCATCTAGCCCGTCCGGCGTTTGAGGACGAGGCCGTTCAGGCCGACAGCGGGGGTCCGGGGGCGGCAGCCCCCAGATACGGGACGGGCAGGGGCGGAGGGGGCGAAAAACCCCTACGTCCCCCCTTCCACCGGCGCCTCCCCGAACCGCGCCAGCGCCAACGCCCCGACCACCGCCACCGCGAACCCCAGAACCGCCAGCCACCCCAAACCCTCCCGCGTACGGTCCCCCAGCCACACCACTCCCACCACCGCAGGCCCGACGGTCTCCCCCACGACCATCCCGGCGGTGGCCACGGTCACCGACCCCCGCTGCAGGGCGGATGTGAGAAGCAGAAACGCCGCACCTCCACCCACGAGTAGCGCGTACGTCGCCGGGTTGCGCAGCAGATATCCGACCGCGAGCGAGTCGATAAGTCGGACCGCCACCTCAACCACTCCGAACCCGAACCCGGCCCCCAGCCCCAGGACAAGCGCCCGCCCCCGCCCGGGCAACCGCCCGCCCACGGCCCCCAGCAGCAGCACCGCCACCGCGGTCCCCAACATCGCGTACTTCAACGCGTCGGACCCCGCCCGGTCCCCCTCGGCCCCCGACGCCAGCCCCAGCATCGCGAGCCCCGCGCACACCACTCCCACCGCACCCCACTCGACCCGGTTCAGCCGCACGCGCAGCAGCCGCGCCGCGACCACCGCCGTCACCGCCAGGCTCGCGGCGAGCGCCGCACCCACCGTGTAGATGGGCAGGGACCGCAGCGCAGCGATCTGGAGCACGAACCCCGCCCCGTCGAGTGCGAGCCCGACCAGATACCGCCACTGCCGCAACGCACGCAGGAGCAGCGCGGCATCCACCCCTGACCCGCTGCCCGAGCTGCCGCCGTCGCCGGCCGCAGCCGCCCGCGCGGCCATCGCCTGCAACACCGTCGCCGTACCGAAGCAGACCGCCGCGCCAAGGGCACAGATCATTCCAAAGAGCACGAAGCGACTGTAGTGAAGCAGCCGCGTGCCCGGCGTCCTACTTGGCCCCGGCCAGGTGGGCCCGGAAGAAGTCGGTCAGTTGCGCGACCGCGGGGCCCACGTACTGCTCCTTGTCGTAGAGGTCGACATGGCCGGCGCCGTCGATCCAGTGGAGTTCCTTGGGACCGCGGGCGCTCTGGAACGCCTCGACGCTCATCCAGGAGGTCACCGCCTCGCTTCCGACCACCATCAGGAGCGGGCGCGGCGCGATCAGATCGACGAAGCGGAAGGCGTCGAAGGAGACCATGTGATCAACGCTGGACCAGGTGAGGAACTTCGCCGAGCGCGGGTGCTGAGCGCGGTCGGTGCAGTAGTACTCGAAGCCGTCCAAGCCGTGCCGGCCGCCCAGGGCGCGGGCCTGCTCGGCGGTGTCGGGGAAGAGCTGGAAACTCTGGACACCCTCGCCGCGGGCCTCGGCGGTACGCGCCGCCGCGGCCGCGTCGAGCATGCCCTGGATGACGGCCGGATCCTGGGTGCCGTCCGCGCCCAGGCGGAACTGGCGGGCGATGTCGACGGCACTGACGGTGCCGACGGCCCTGATGCGGTGGTCGGTGGCGGCGGCGGGAAGTACATACCCACCGGAGGCGCAGATGCCCAGCGCCCCGATGCGGTCGGGGTCGACCTCGTCACGGGTGGTGAGGAACGAGACCGCGGCCTTGATGTCCTCCACCCGGTGGGCCGGGTCCTCCAGGCCGCGCGGGGTGCCCTCGCTCTCCCCCTGGAAGGCGGCGTCGAACGCGAGGGCGACGAAGCCCTGCCCGGCCAGGCGCCGCGCGTACAGTCCGGCGGCTTGTTCCTTCACACCGCTGCCGGGATGGCCCACGACGACGGCGGGGTGAGGGCCGCCGACTTCGCTGTCGGGGGTGTGGAGATGACCGGCGATCTTCAGTCCGGCGCTGAGAAAGGTGACGTCCGTCTTCATGGGGGTGTTCTCCAGTCGTACAGGGCGGCTCGGTGGCTCATGGGGCTCGCCTCACGGGGGGTCGCTTCACGGGCCTCGCCACAGGGGGGCGAGGTTCCGGGGGTCGACGTGAGTCCGCAGTCCGCCGACCACATCCACCACCGTCGCGCCGCCTCGTGCGGGGTGCCAGGGAGGGCCCTGCCTGTGCAGACCAGTACCAGGCACGCGGCTGCGGCCTGGCGGACACTGGGAGGCATGGAAAGCCATGGCGAGTCTTCGAGCGGCAACGAACTGGGCGACTTCCTTCGCGCCCGCCGCGCCGCCCTCGACCCGCACCGCCTCGGCCTGCCCGATGACGGCCGCCTGCGCCGGGTCCCGGGCCTGCGCCGCGAGGAACTGGCCCAGCTCGCGCACGTGAGCATCGACTACGTCGTACGGCTTGAACAGGGACGCACCCGCCGGGTCTCCCGCCCGGTCCTCGACGCGCTCGCCGACGCGCTGCAGCTCGCCCCGGACGAACGCGCGTACTTGTTCACCGTGGCGGATGCCACGCAGGTCACCCCCGCGACTCGGCCAGGCGGACAGAAGGTCGACGGGCAGCTGCGGCAACTTCTCGACGGCATGCACGACATCCCGGCAATGGTCCTCAACCGCCGGATGGACGTGCTGGCCTGGAACCGTGGCGCGGCCGCCCTGCTGACCGACTTCGCCGCGCTGCCCCCGGTCGAGCGCAACCTGATCCGGCTGACCTTCCTCGACGACGCCTACCGAGCCCTGTACGCGGACTGGCCGCGCGCCGCACGCGAGTGCGTCGCGGTCCTGCGGATGGAGGCCGGACGTCACCCCGACGACCAGGCACTGTCCGCCCTGGTCGGCGAACTCACCGTCCGCGACCCGGACTTCCGGACCTGGTGGGCAGACCACCAGGTCCGCGGGCCCAGGCAGCTCGCCAAGACCTACCACCACCCGGTCATCGGCAGCGTGACCCTCGACGTCCAGCAGTTCTCCGTCGACACACAGCCCGACCAGCAACTGGTCGCCTACACCGCCCCACCCGACTCCCCCTCCCAGGAAGCACTGCGTTTCCTCCTCCAGTGGTCGGCCCACCCCACCGACCGGCCGGACACCCCCGCCACGGAGCGTGGCCGCCGCGACTAGCCCTACGCCTTGACGGTGAGCACCCCGCGGAGCTGGGCGAGCCCCCAGTCCAGGTCCTCCTTGCTGATGACCAGCGGTGGGGCGATCCGGATGGTGACCCCGTGGGTGTCTTTCACCAGGACACCCCGGTCCATCAGCTTCTCGGAGATCTCCCGGCCCGTTCCGTACGCGGGGGCGATGTCGACACCCGCCCACAGCCCACGCCCGCGCACCTGCGTCACATGACGTGTGCCCGTCAACAGGCCCAGCTCGTGGTGCAGATGATCACCAAGCTCGGCGGCCCGCCGCTGATACTCGCCCGACCGCAGCATCGCGATCACCTCAAGGGCCACCGCACAGGCCAGCGGATTCCCCCCGAACGTCGACCCGTGCTCCCCCGGCCGGAACACCCCGAGCACCTCGGCCGAGGACACCACCGCCGACACCGGCACAACCCCGCCCCCGAGCGCCTTGCCCAGCACATACATGTCAGGCACGACCCCCTCGTGCTCACAGGCGAAGGTCCGGCCCGTCCGCCCCAGCCCCGACTGGATCTCGTCCGCGATGAACAGGACGTTCCGCTCACGCGTCACCTCGCGCACCCCCTGGAGGTAGCCCTCCGGCGGCACCAGTACCCCCGCCTCCCCCTGGATCGGCTCCAGCAGCACGGCGACCGTCTCCTCGGTGACCGCCTCCCGCAACGCTGCCAGATCCCCGTACGGCACCACATCGAAGCCCGGCGTGTACGGCCCGAAGTCCGCCCGCGCCTCCACGTCCGTGGAGAAGCTGATGATCGTCGTCGTACGGCCGTGGAAGTTGTCGCTCGCCACCACGATCCTCGCCCTGCCGTCCGGGACGCCCTTGACCCGGTACCCCCACTTCCGGGCCGTCTTCACGGCCGTCTCCACCGCCTCCGCGCCCGTGTTCATCGGCAGCACCATCTCCATGCCGCACAGCTCCGCCAACTGCGTGCAGAACTCGGCGAACCGGTCGTGGTGAAACGCCCGCGACGTCAGCGTCACCCGCTCCAGCTGCGCTTTCGCCGCGTCGATCAGCCGCCGGTTGCCATGTCCGAAATTCAGCGCCGAGTATCCGGCGAGCATGTCGAGATAGCGGCGCCCCTCGACATCCGTCATCCACGCCCCGTCCGCCGTCGCCACGACAACCGGCAGCGGCTGGTAGTTGTGCGCACTGTGCGCGTCGGCCGAGGCGAAGTACGCCCGTGTGGTCTCCGTAGCGCTCACGGGGTCCTCCGTTTCCTATCGCACAGGGGAATGGTGGCCGGTTTTCGGCCCAATCCCATCGTCCCTCTCGTCGCTCGCATCGTGGACTCAGGAACCTCGCGATCCGGCGCGCCCGGTAGGGTGACCGGCGGGCCGTGACTGGCGCGCTGGGATGGGACCGACCATCGGGGAGCGGCTCGCAGACTGAGTGCCGTGCGCCTGGGCCGAACCGTGAATCGTGAACGTTGTACGCCACGCCGTCCGGAGGCCGCCATGTCAGAACAGCCCGTTTCCACCCAGTCCACCGCCTTCCGCAGCGCCCTCGAAGTGATCCGGGCCGTGGAGCCCCGCGTCGCCGACGCCATCGGCCAGGAACTCGCCGACCAGCGCGACATGCTCAAGCTGATCGCCTCCGAGAACTACGCCTCCCCGGCGACCCTCCTGGCCATGGGCAACTGGTTCAGTGACAAGTACGCCGAGGGCACCGTCGGCCGCCGCTTCTACGCCGGCTGTCGCAACGTCGACACCGTCGAGGCCCTCGCCGCCGAGCACGCCCGCGAACTCTTCGGCGCCGAGCACGCCTACGCCCAGCCGCACTCCGGCATCGACGCCAACCTCGTCGCCTTCTGGGCCGTCCTCGCCCAGCGCGTCGAGGCCCCGGCGCTCGCCAAGGCCGGCGTCCGCAACGTCAACGACCTCACCGAGGCCGACTGGGCCCAGCTCCGCCGCGACCTCGGCAACCAGCGCATGCTCGGCATGTCCCTGGACGCCGGCGGCCACCTCACCCACGGATTCCGCCCGAACATCTCCGGCAAGATGTTCGACCAGCGCTCCTACGGCACCGACCCCGCCAGCGGCCTCATCGACTACGAGGCCCTGCGCACCTCCGCCCGTGAGTTCAAGCCCCTGATCATCGTCGCCGGCTACTCCGCCTACCCCCGCCTGGTGAACTTCCGCATCATGCGGGAGATCGCGGACGAGGTCGGCGCGACGCTGATGGTCGACATGGCCCACTTCGCCGGCCTCGTCGCCGGCAAGGTCCTCACCGGCGACTTCGACCCCGTCCCGCACGCCCAGATCGTCACCACCACCACCCACAAGTCACTGCGCGGCCCGCGCGGCGGCATGGTGCTGTGCGACGAGACCCTCGCCGAGCAGGTCGACCGTGGCTGCCCGATGGTCCTCGGCGGCCCCCTTCCGCATGTCATGGCCGCCAAGGCCGTCGCGCTCGCCGAGGCCCGCCGCCCCGACTTCCGTGACTACGCCCAGGCCGTCGTCGACAACGCCCGCGCCCTCGCCGAGGGCCTGATGCGCCGCGGCGCCACGCTGGTCACCGGCGGCACCGACAACCACCTCAACCTGATCGACGTCGCCTCCTCCTACGGCCTCACCGGCCGCCAGGCCGAGACCGCGCTGCTCGACTCGGGCATCGTCACCAACCGCAACTCCATCCCCGCCGACCCCAACGGTGCCTGGTACACCTCCGGTATCCGCATCGGCACGCCCGCGCTGACCACGCGTGGCCTGGGCGCGGTGGAAATGGATGAGATCGCAGGGCTCATCGACCGCGTCCTCACCGCCGCCGAGCCCGGCACCACCGCCAAGGGCAGCCCGTCCAAGGCGCAGCATGTCCTGGACCCGAAGATCTCCGACGAGATCTCGCACCGCGCCACCGACCTGCTCACCGGCTTCCCCCTCTACCCGGAGATCGACCTCGGCTGAGCTCGCGGCCGGGGACGGTCTTCACAGGTCTCGTCGGCTTCACGAGGTTGACCGATGTTCGCGATGTTCTCGTGTGTCACGAGCTTCGTGGCCTTCGTGAGCGTCGCGACCTTCGCGAGCGTCGCCAGGCTCATGAGTCGATCAGCTCCTGTCGCGGTCCCGGCTCCCGATCCGCCCGCCGTCGGGCCGGCGACAGCCGACGCCGCACCTCCGGGACGAGCGGCCGTAGCACCAGCGCCAGCACAGCTCCGGCCGCGGCTCCCGGTATCGCCCACCACCAGTCCGTACCGTCGCCCGGCGTCGCGGCGGCCGTCGTAACGGACTGGTCGGTGGGTATGGGGGCGGCTGCTGCGGCGCCGTCCGACTGCCAGGGTGCCGGATAGATGGCCCCGACGCCGGCACCTGACGACTTGCCGAGCACGCCGAGTGACTTGAACAGCGCTCGCACCGCGTCCGGTTGCTCGGCCTTGTGCCAGTAGCCGTTCGTGGACTGCGGCACGTCGTTGGCCGTGTGTATCCAGACCTCTCCGCCTCGTTCGGTGTCCGGATACACGCGGTCGACCCGCCACGGCGACACGTCATGGACCAGCCACGTCACATTGATCTGACGGCCGCTGCCCACACCCAGCCCGGGCGGCACGTCGCGTGTACCACTGGTCGGCTCGCCGAGCAGGTCCTGCAACTCGCCGTACTCCTCGTCCGAGTAGTAGAACGCCGCGGTCTCCTCGCTCTCCGGCGAGACCACCAGCACACTCGTCGGGCCGCCCGCCGTCGCAAGCGGTGCGCTCAGCAACACCACGGCGACGGCCATCGCCAACGCCCCAAGCGCCGCCACCAGTTCACGAATCCTGCGCATCCGAACCCCCAAGCAACCAGTCGATCCAGGTGCGGCGCCCGCCCGCACGCTGCGTGTCACTTCTGGTACACCGCTCGACGCCTCGGGGTTCCCATTCCGCTCGGAGCAGTTTTGGACTGGGTCCCGGATCCCGGACCAGTTCGCGGGCTCGTCGGCGGGCATGTCGGCGGACCCGTCGGTGGACAGGGCAGTGCGCCGGGGGAGGACTAGTCGGCCGACCGGTTGACGGACTTGGCGATCTCCACCGCCCGGGACCTGGTCGCCACGCCCTCCAGCCGAAAGGTCATGTCACCCCCGTGCATCCAGAGCAGAGTCGGTCCGGCGGTCCGCTGGGAGCGGGTGAACCGGTCGCCGTGTTCGTCCAACAGCCAGATCTCCAGGAGATGGGGCCTGGCAAACCACAGCGCCTGATTCGCGTAGTCCGTGCCGGCGCCCAGCGGCACATACTCCGGCTGCTCTCTCACCATCTTGGTGAACGTCGGGTCCAGTTGCGCCGCGAACTCGTCCAGCCGCACCGTGTGCCCCTGCTCACGCCAGCACAGAGTGACCAGGAACCGCCCCTTCGGCTCACGCGTCACCATCACCGCTCCCGGTGTCCCCAGAGCAGTGGGCACGACCGGTGCGAAGCCCGCCTGCCGTCCGGCCTCGGCAAGGGTCAACGAGGAGCCCTCGCAGCCGGGCACCTTCGCTCCGGGTGAGGGCACTGCCGACGGGGCGTACCGCACCTCGACCCCGCCGAAGTCGAACCAGTCCACCACCGCGGCGCGCACCGGCGGCGTGAGCACGAGGACCGTGAGCAGTCCGCACAGGCCCGCGGTCAGCGCGCGCCAGCGCATCCGGGCCCAGCGGCGCACCCCGCGGAGCCGCTCGCCGCGCCCCGGAGGCTCGGCGACAGGGGCCGGGACCGGGTTCGGGACCGGGTTCTGGACTGGTAGCCGTTCGGCGAGTATCTGCTCCAGCACCCTCTCGACCATCGACTCGCTTCCGGCCGCCCCCGGCTGATCCAGCGAGCGCCCGAGTGCCCGCAGCTCGTCGGGCAGCCGCGAGACGCCCTCACGCTCACGCTCACGCCCGTGCCCGTGCCCGTGCCCGTGCCCGTGCCCGTGCCCGTGCCCACGGCCACGATCACGCCGATCCCGGTCACCGGAGGACGACCCCGCGCCCCCAGGCTCGTACGGCTCACTCATGTTCATCACCTCCTTCCCGGGACTCCCGGTGATCCCCAGGCTCGAAATCCGGCAGCAGTCGCTCCAGCTTCCGCAGAGCGCGGCTGAGCCGTGACTTCACCGTGCCGCGGGGCCAGCCGAGGGCCTGGGCCGTCTCCGGTTCGTCCATCTCCAGGAGATAGCGGTAGGTGACGACGAGCCGGTGGTCCTCGCTCAACCGGTCCAGGGCGACCAGCAGTGCCGCGCGGCGCTCTATCTCCAACGCTGCGACCGCCGGGTCGGCCGATTCCGGTATCAGCGGCTCCGCCTCCACGAGCGCGGCCTCGCGGCCGGCCAGCGTCCGTTGGCGTACCGCCGTCCGCACTGTGTTCCTCGTCTCATTGGCGACGATCGACAGCAGCCACGGCTTGAACGCCGCGCCGTCCCGAAAGCGCCCCAGCGAGCAGTACGCCTTGATGAACGCCTGCTGCACCACGTCCTCCGCGTCCGCACCCGCCCCCAGCGCCTTGGCCGCCCTGATCGCGATGCCCGTATGGGCGCGCACCAGCTCCGCGTACGCCTCCGGCTCCCCGGCGCGTACCCGTGCGATCACCACGGCCTCGTCGACGACGATGCGGCCCCCCTCCCGCGTCCTCACACTGTTGTTACACCGCCCGGGTCCAATCGGTTCCCACCTGTTCCCGACCTGTTCCCGAGCAATGAGGGTCACCTGAGAGAATGGACCCATGGCCTCTGATCGTCCCCGTGTGCTCTCCGGAATCCAGCCCACCGCAGGCTCGTTCCACCTCGGCAACTACCTCGGCGCCGTCCGCCAGTGGGTGGCTCTGCAGGAGTCCCATGACGCGTTCTACATGGTCGTCGACCTGCACGCGATCACCCTTCCGCAGGACCCCGCGGACCTGCGCGCCAACACCCGGCTGGCCGCCGCGCAGCTGCTCGCCGCGGGGCTCGACGCGGACCGCTGCACGCTCTTCGTCCAGAGTCAGGTTCCCGAGCACACCCAGCTCGCCTGGATCATGAACTGCCTCACCGGTTTCGGCGAGGCGAGCCGCATGACCCAGTTCAAGGACAAGTCCGCGAAGCAGGGCGCCGACCGTGCCTCCGTAGGCCTCTTCACGTACCCGATCCTCCAGGTCGCGGACATCCTGCTCTACCAGGCCAACGAGGTCCCGGTCGGTGAGGACCAGCGTCAGCACATCGAGCTCACCCGGGACCTCGCCGAGCGCTTCAACGGCCGCTTCGGCGAGACGTTCACGGTTCCGAAGCCGTACATCCTCAAGGAGACGGCGAAGATCTTCGATCTGCAGGACCCGTCGATCAAGATGAGCAAGTCGGCGTCCACTCCGAAGGGCCTCATCAACCTGCTCGACGAGCCGAAGACGACGGCCAAGAAGGTCAAGAGCGCGGTCACCGACACGGACACCGTCATCAGGTATGACACGGGTGAGAAGCCGGGTATCAGCAACCTGTTGACCATCTACTCGACCCTCACAGGAACCGGTATCGCCGAACTGGAGGAGAAGTACGTCGGCAAGGGCTACGGTGCGCTGAAGACGGACCTTGCCGAGGTCATGGTCGACTTCGTGACGCCCTTCCGGGAGCGCACCCAGCAGTATCTGGACGACCCGGAGACGCTCGACTCGATCCTGGCCAAGGGCGCCGAGAAGGCGCGCGCCGTCGCCGCGGAGACCCTCTCCCGGGCGTACGACAGGGTCGGCTTCCTGCCTGCCAAGCACTGACAGCCGGTACGGCGGCGGGTACCGCGGCCGTACAGGGCGGCCGGTAGGGCGGTCAGGACGACAGCCCGGCCGGCAAGGCTGTCAAGGACAGGCCTGTCAGGACAGGGCCGTCAGGACGACAGCACGTCCGAGAAAGCCAGTACGAGACGAGCACAACACCCGCACGACAGCCGGGATCGGGCGGCACCGCCGTACAGTCGATAGCCGTACCAGCCAAGCGGTCACGCCTGCCCGCGAGGAACCGAGAAGAACCGATACGACGACAGGAGACGACGTGGGGACCGTAACGATCGGTGTGTCGATCGCGGTCCCGGAGCCTCATGGCAGCCTGCTCCAGGAGCAGCGCGCGGGCTTCGGTGACCTCGCGGCTTCCGGCATCCCCACACACGTCACCCTGCTGCCGCCGACAGAGGTCGACGCCTCGGCGCTGCCCGCGATCGAGACGCACCTCGTCGAGGTCGCCGCCGCCGGGCGCCCCTTCCCGATGCGGCTCTCCGGTACGGGCACCTTCCGCCCGCTGTCGCCCGTCGTGTTCGTGCGGGTCGTCGAGGGTGCCGAGTCCTGCACCTGGCTGCAGAAGCAGGTCAGGGATGTCTCCGGGCCCGTGGCACGCGAACTGCAGTTCCCTTACCACCCGCACGTCACCGTGGCACACGGGATCGACGACGAGGCGATGGACAGGGCGTACGAGGAACTCGCCGGGTACGGGGCCGCGTGGCCCTGCACCGGATTCGCGCTCTACGAGCAGGGCGCGGACGGGGTCTGGCGCCAGCTGCGGGAGTACGTCTTCGGCGGCGCGGTGGTGCCTCCGCAGGCCTGCGCGCCCGCGGAGCGCGACACCACGCTGCCCGCGCACTGACCGGGGCCCGGCCGCCCAGCCTTTTGCCGGGCCGGTAGCTGCTGCCGCCGCTGCCGAGGCCTTTCCCGTGTAGCTGGTCTGCTGGACCCGTACGCCGACACGGGCTCCTGCTCGCGTGTTTTCGGGGTACCCGCACATTGGGTCTCCGAGGCGAGGGCAGAGTCAGATCATGGACTGGCTGAAGAAGCTTCCCGGCGTGGGTCCGTTGGTCGTCCGCCTGATGGCCACGCACGCGTGGCGGTCGTACGAGCGGCTTGACCGGGTGAAGTGGACGCGTCTCGCCGCGGCGATGACCTTCATCAGCTTCGTCGCGCTCTTCCCGCTGCTCACCGTCGTCGCGGCGATCGCCGCCGCCACGTTGAGCAGTGAGCAGCAGCAAGATCTCCAGGACAAGCTCGCCGACCAGGTGCCGGGCATCTCCGACCAGCTCGACATCAACTCGCTGGTCGAGAACGCCGGCACGGTCGGTGTCATCGCGGGCGCCCTTCTGCTGTTCACCGGCATCGGCTGGGTCGGTCAGATGCGGGACTGTCTGCGGGCGGTGTGGGAGCTGCCGGACCCGGAGGAGAACCCCGTCCTGGTCAAGCTCAAGGACGCGCGCGTACTCATCGGGCTCGGCGGCGCCATGCTCGTCACCATCGTCGTCTCCGTCGGCGCGTCCACGACGGTCGGCTGGACGGCCCGCCAGATCGGTATCGACGAGAACGGCTGGGGCGGCGTCCTGCTCCAGGCGGCCGCGTTCACCGTCGCCGTACTCACCGACTTCCTGATCCTGCTGTACCTCCTGACGCTGCTGCCCGGCGTCCAGCCACCGCGTCGTCGGCTCGTCGTCGGCGCGCTGATCGGCGCTGCCGGGTTCGAACTGCTCAAGCTGCTGCTCAGCGGCTATATGAGCGAAGTGGCGTCGAAGAGCATGTACGGCGCGTTCGGGGTGCCGATCGCGCTCCTGCTGTGGATCAACTTCACCGCGAAACTGCTGCTGTTCTGCGCCGCCTGGACGGCGACGCAGAGCAAGGAGGACGAAGCCGAAGCAGACGAAGCGGCTGAAGAGGCCGAGGATGAAGAGGCCGAGGCTGGGGTCAGCGACGGCGGCGCATCAGGTCCGGCAGCGGCCAGCGGCGGTTGACCAGGAAGCCACCGGCCGCGATCAGTACGAGGAGGCCGCCCGTGATGGCCAGCGCGATCCCTACACCGCCCGAACCGTCGTTCGCCTCGGCGGACGCGGCCACCGGCTTCGAGGACGCGTTGTCCGCACCCGGGGTGGACGCGTTCGCGCCCGGCTGCGCGCTCGTGTCGACGCCCTGTGGCGGCACCAGTTCGCCTACCGGCTCGACCTTGCCCGCCGCCTTGAAGCCCCAGTCGAGGAGCGCGGCCGCCTCCTTGTAGACCTCGTTGTGCTCGTCCTTCTCCGGGTTCATGACCGTGACGAGCAGCACTTTGCCGTTGCGCTCGGCGACACCGGTGAAGGTGGCTCCCGCGTTCGTGGTGTTGCCGTTCTTCACACCTGCGATGCCCTGGTACTGCGAGATGTCGCTGTCCCCCGTGAGCAGCCGGTTGGTGTTCTGGATCTCGAAGGACCCACGGGTTGTTTTGCCCTTTTTGTCCTTCGTCGTCTCGCCCGGGAACTTCGCCGACACCGTCGAGGCGTACTCGCGGAAGTCCTCCTTCTGCAGCCCGGAGCGGGCGAACAGCGTCAGGTCGTACGCCGAGGACACCTGGTTCTTCGCGTCGTAGCCGTCCGGACTGACCACGTTCGTGTCGAGGGCCTGGAGCTCCTCCGCGTGCGCCTGCATGTCCTTGACCGTCTGGTCGACGCCTTTGTTCATGGCGGACAGGACGTGTACGGCGTCGTTGCCGGAGCGAAGGAAGACGCCGAGCCACAGATCGTGGACCGTGTACGTCTCGTCCTCCTTTATCCCCACCATGCTCGACCCCGCGCCGATGCCCGCCAGGTCGGAGAGCACCACCTTGTGCTCGGTGGTCTTCGGGAACATCGGCAGCAGCGTGTCGGCGAACAGCATCTTCAGGGTGCTTGCCGGGGGCAGCCGCCAGTGTGCGTTGTGGGCGGCCAGGACTTCGCCGGACTCGGCGTCGGAGACGATCCAGGAGCGGGCGCTGATGTCCTTCGGCAGCACGGGGGCGCCGGCGCCGAGGTTCGCCTGGGTCCCGGCCTTGCCGAGCTGTTCGCCGCCCACCGTCGACATGTTCGCCGGGGGTGTGGCTGACGGCGAGGTGGAGGCCGCGGGGGTTGGGGACGGGCTAGCGTCCGCGAACGCGAACGCGGGTGCGGTGAGGGAGAGGGACAACAGGGTGGCGGAAGTGACCAGCAAGGACCGCAGGGCGGTCTTATCGCTGGCGGACGGGGTCGAGTTGGTGGCGGGCACGGTCGAGAAATTACATGGCTCCGGTCGGGAAGTCCCACTCCCCTCCCCACCCCGGCGCCGGAGCCCGGCCGGCGACGGCGATACTGAACCCATGAAGCTCACCCGCCCCGTCTCCTGGTTCCTGGTCGCCTTCGGGGTGTGGAGCTGGGTCATCTGGATCACTTTCATCAAGAATCTGTTCAAGGACGGCAGCGGGCTCGCGTTCGACGACGCGGGCGATCCGACGGCGTACCTCTGGGTGCACCTGACGCTCGCGGTCGTCTCCTTTGTCTTGGGGACGGTTGTCGGGGGCATCGGGTTGCGCGGGGTCCGCGCCTTGCGCCAGATGGCGTCGGACCAGGCGTTGTCGGACCAGGCGTTGTCGGACCAGGAGTCGTCGGACCAGGAATCGTCGGACCAGGCGTCGTCACATCAGACGTCGTCATAACGGGGGTACGAGACCGTGGTCGTTGTGTTTGTGCTCGTTCTGCTGGTCGTGGTGGCCGTGCTCGGAGCACTGCACTGGTACGAGTGGCGCCGCCTGGTGCGCGACACGACCCGCGGAGCGGGGCTCGGCCGCCGCCTGGGCACCGTCGTGTTCGTCGCCGGGCCCGTGCTGATGGTCACGGCGCTCGTCGCCGAGCGCAGCGGCGCGCCGTTCTGGCTCCAGCAGACGCTGGCCTGGCCCGGGTTCCTGTGGCTGGCGCTGTTCATGTATCTCGGTCTGAGTCTGTTGGTGGGGGAGGTCGTACGGCCTCTGTTGCGGCGGTTCCTGTCGCGGAGGGGGGCCGGCGCGCCTGGTGCGGCTGCCTCGCCTGCGGTCGTCGTCGGGTCGGGGCCGCACCGGAGCATCCGTCCTCGGTCTGACGCGGAATCGGCTGCTTCGGAAGGTGACGGTGTTGACGCGCCAGCCGCTGCGGGGGGACGTTCCGGTACGTCCTCTTCGGCCGGTTCTGCGGGTGCGGGTGGAGGTGCTGGGCCGTCTCGGCGGCTTTTCGTCTCCCGCGTGGTGGGGGGTGCCGCGGCTGCTGCCGCCGTCGGAACTGTCGGGTACGGGACGTACGGCGTCCTGCGCGGGCCCTCCGTCAAGCGGGTGACCGTGCCGCTGGCCAAGCTGCCGCGCTCCGCGCACGGGTTCCGGATCGCGGTGGTGAGCGATATCCACCTGGGGCCTGTTCTGGGCCGGGGCTTCGCGCAGAAGGTCGTCGACACCATCAACGCGACCCAGCCCGACCTCATCGCCGTCGTCGGCGACCTGGTCGACGGCAGCGTGAAGGACCTCGGGCCCGCGGCGGCACCCCTCGCCCAGCTCAAGGCCCGGCACGGGGCGTTCTTCGTCACCGGCAACCACGAGTACTTCTCCGGCGCCGAGCAGTGGGTCGAGGAGGTACGGCGGCTCGGCCTGCGCCCGTTGGAGAACGCGCGCGTGGAGCTGCCCGCCTTCGACCTCGCCGGGGTCAACGACGTGGCGGGTGAGAGCGAGGGCCAGGGTCCCGATTTCGCCAAGGCGCTCGGCGACCGGGACACCACACGGGCCAGCGTCCTGCTCGCCCACCAGCCGGTCCAGATCCACGACGCCGTCGAGCACGGCGTCGACCTCCAGCTCTCCGGCCACACCCACGGCGGGCAGCTGTGGCCGGGCAACTTCATCGCGGACCTGGCGAACCCGACCCTGGCGGGGCTGGAGCGGTACGGGGACACGCAGTTGTACGTCAGCCGGGGTGCGGGCGCGTGGGGGCCGCCGACGCGGGTGGGGGCGCCGTCGGACATCACGGTGGTGGAGTTGGCGTCCCGGCAGGCCTGACCATTTGTGCCTTGTCTGCAGCGCGTGGATCTCGTGGGGGAGCTGTTGATGGCGCGCGGGTTCGCGGGCAAGTTCTTTCAGCTGGCCCGGTAGGGCGCAGGCGCTGTCCGTCGGCGCTGTGGTAACCCTTGTCGGCCCAGTATGCCGTCGTGCAGAGCGCCGATTCCGCTGAGGCCACGGCACCCTCGCCTCCGATGGCCTGCTCCTTGTCGGTCCCAGGGCTCCCGGGACATCAGACAAGCAATTGCCCGTGCGTCGGCTGAATGGTCTGACGTCCGCGGACGTATTGGTCAGGGCGCGGCGCCGAAACTGGGCCGTCTTGACGGGTGGGCTTTAGGAGGAACGGTGACGGATCTCGCACAGCGAGAAGTGGCTCTGCGGATCTACCCGCCAACGCGGGTCCACATGCCAACGCGTGTCCAGCTACCAACGCGGGTCCACACGCCCATGCGGATCCACCCGCCAACTCTGGGCGTCTTGGCCCAGGCGGCCGTTCTGGTTTTGCTGGGGGCGACAGCAGGGCTCGGGGTAGCCGGTTGGCTGGCCGGGCTGGGGTATTCCGCTGTTACGTGGATCTTGCTCTCTCGCGCCCTGCAACAACCTGACGTTCACCGATGGGGACCTGCTGACAGCGTCACCTTTGGCCGGTTGATCCTGACCGGCGGTGTAGCCGCTCTTGTCGCCGACTCCGTCGGCGGGGACGTACATCTGCCAGTGCTGATCGGATTGGCCGCGGTCTCCTTGATTCTCGATGCCGGAGACGGTCAGGTCGCCCGCCGCACAGGAACCGCGTCGAGATTCGGTGCACGGTTCGACATGGAATCGGACTCCGTCCTCGCGATTGTCCTGAGCATCTTTATCGCGACGTCTCTCGGTTGGTGGGCCGCTGCGATCGGGATTTTCCGCTACACCTTCGTGTTGGCGTCGTGGGTGACGCCGTGGTTGTGTGCCCCACTGCTGCCTCGAATGTCGCGAAAGGTTGTAGCTGCGTCACAAGGTGTTGTGTTGGTTGTCGTGAGTGCGGGCCTCCTTCCTACATCAATGGCGCAGGTTTGCGTTGCGACCTCAATTGGCACGCTGGTCTGGTCGTTCGGCATCGATGTGGCGTATCTGTGGAGGCAGTCGGTGCGGAATCGGCTGAGGAGAATTAGTGCAGCTGAGCTTGAATTCGGGTTGTCGTAACTGGTGGTGGAACTTGGTCGTCGCCTCGCACTGCCGTGGTCTGACAGAACAGCGCGTTCAGCGTGTGCCGGCGGTGCTTGTGGGCGTCGTCGGGCCAGCCGTGACTGGCGACGACAAGCAATAGATATCGCCCGAGTTGGCCTCATGCGGAAGCGCCAGAATGTGAGCGGCCATCGTCTTTGACGAAACCCACTCATCGAAGGTCAGGCTCATGCTCTCGCCCATGGATACGTTGAAGAATCCGAACCCCAGCTCGGTCACGCGGTCCAGGCAGCGCTGCGCCACTGAACGTTCGATCGTCGTGAACTCGAACGACAGTGCAGGCAACGCCTGACTGAGGCCGGCCAACACTGAGGCCTCGAAGCCTTCGACGTCTATCTTGGCGAATGCGGGCGTACCGTAAATCTTGATGAGGTTGTCGAACGTGACAACCGGTACGTCCAGCTCCGCGTCCCACACCTGATCTTGCCAGCCGCCTGCTCCGTCAGCGGCTTTTATGAATTCCGCCGATGCTGTGGATACGGTGGGGTTGGCGGAGTTTACGTAGAATTTTGCTGCTCCCTCGTGTGCGCCGCACACGGCTTCTACAGGCACCACGTCTTCGTCGCCGGCGTAGATTTCTCGGATGGCGCGAATGCACAGCGGTTGCGGCTCCACGGCCGTCACGCGTGCCCCCAGTCGGCGAAAACTACCTATTCGGTCACCGACATGGGCGCCAATGTCGAAAACCAGGTCGCCAGGCCGTACAAACTGCGCGTAGAAAGCGTCCATCGCCGCATCCTGGCCGGCGTTCCCGTAATAGAAATTGAGCGATCGGTGGATGGCGGAAGCAGTCGGATCGGCTTTGAGGGATTCTAGTGCATCGTTGTTAAAGTCCATGGGGGATTGTACCCCGGTGAAGGTGTTATGCAATTCTCTCGGGGAGATCAAAGGAGTACGTACTCAGCAGTGAGGACGTCGGTGGTGGCCCGTAGCTGTCGGGCGGACCTGTGTCTTCCGCTTCAGGTGGCTGAGCTGGATATGACAACCGACATGATCTCCTGGGTATGACAAATGTCGTGATCCCATGGGTCGGCGCTCACTCGAGTGACATCGCGCCCCCGCCCAACGCAGCACCATGTGTCGGAGGTGTGTGCGGGGTGAGGAGCAGATGTGCTGAGACGCGACTCATTTCGGCTGCCCCGGCATCCGGCGTCCGTCGGGCTTGCCCGGCGCCGGGTACGGGACCACCTGGCCGACTGGGGTCACAGCACCGACGACCCGGCCCTCGCGAACGCCGTCCTGCTCGTCTCGGAGTTGGTGACCAACGCCGTGCGCCACGGCACCCTCCTTGAAAGGGAGTTCGAGGTCGCGGTGACCGCCCTCGCCGACGGCTCCTGCTTCATCGAGGTCTCCGACGAGGGCTTCGCCGAGCCCCGGCTTCGGACGGTCGCGGATTGGGAGGAGACCGGGCGCGGCCTTCACCTGGTGGAGAGCCTGGCCGAGGCGTGGGGGGTGTGGAGCCGGGGGCGCTATGGGAAGACGGTGTGGGTGCTGGTGTCGGCGTCCGGCTGACCGCTGACCGCTGACCGCTGACGGGTGATCAGTGATCAGTGATCAGTGATCAGTGATCAGTGACGGGTGACGGGTGACGGGTGACGGGTGACCGGTCACCCGTCACTGATCATCAAGGGGGCGGGGCGGTCACCGGTCATCAAGGCGGGTCACCGGTCATCAAGGGGTCGGCGTGGAGCCGTACGCCGTCAGGAATCGGTCGCGGAAGTCGCTCATCTTCCAGACCGGGGTCGTCTTGTTGGGCTGTAGTCCGTCCGTCCAGTTCCAGTCGGCGATCTTGTCGAGGACCTTGGGGTCCTTGGCGACGATCGAGACCGGTACGTCACGGCTGGCGTTGTTGCCGCTGACCCGGGCGATGGGCTGGTGGTCGCCGAGGAAGATGAGCACGGTGTTGTCGTTGCCGTACTTCACCAGGTAGTCGATGAGGCTGGTCACCGAGTACTGGATGGACTTGCCGTACTCCTCCTTCGACCTGGTGGAGTTGGTGAGGAGCTCCGCCGGGTCCGTGCCCTCCTTCTCGATGGCGTCGTAGATCGAGCCGTCGCCGACCTGGTCCTGGGGGACCGTCTTGGGGATGGGCCCCCAGGGCTGGTGGCTGGAGGTCAGGATGATCTCCGACATCAGGGGCTTGTCCTGCTTCTTGCCGTGCTCCAGCCGCTCGAACGCGGTCAGGGCGAACTGGTCGGGCATGGTCGACCAGCTGAACTTCGGGCCCTTGTAACCGAGTTCGTGGGAGTCGTAGACGTTGTCGAGGCCGAAGAACTTCGCTTCCGGCCAGGTCTTCTGGACGCCCGGCATGATGCCGACCGTGCGCCAGGCGCCCGTCTTCTGGAAGGCGCTGGTGAGGGTCATGTGGTCGCCCGTGGTGACAGTGCGGTAGCGCTGCTGGTTGTTGATCCACAGGCCTGACAGGAAGGTGGAGTGGCCCAGCCAGCTGCTTCCGCCGTACGTCGCCGAGGTGAGCCAGCCGCTCTCTGCCGCGAACCCGGCTTCGGTCAGCTTCTTGTTCTCGGCTGTGAGGGTCGCGTTCACACCTGGCGAGATGAGCGGGTCCTCGATCGCGCTGCGGCCGTAGCTCTCGATGAAGGTGATCATCATGTCCTTGCCGCGCAGGTCGGTCAGCAGCTGGTCCGGCGGGGTGTTGGCGAAGGCGTCCTTCTTGGCCACCTCGGCGAACTCCGCCTCGTCCCGCAGGGTCGACTCCACCGACTCCGCACGGATACGGACGAGATTGGCCGATCGGGCCGCGGCGATCGGCATGTCGGCGGTGAACTGCAGGCCGAGCGCCGCGCAGGTGACCCACACCGTGCCGAACACCAGCGTCGCGCGCGTCGCGGTGGCCGTGTGCCGGGCCAGGACGTTGCCCAGCCGGACCACCGCCAGCACCATCGCGACGAACACCACGAGGACGAGGACCACAATCGCGATGACGGCGGCGAGCGTGCCGTTCTTGCCGATCGTGTCCTTGAGGTACGTATGGGCGTCGCCGAACAAGGTCCAGTCGAGGATCAGGTTGAAGTCTCGCCCGAGGTACTCCTTGAAGCCCATGTCCAGGAGATTCAGGACCAGTTGCGCGCCGACGCCCAGCCCCAACAGCACGGCCACGACGATGCGTGGTTTGCGCGGCAGGGCGATCAGCAGAGCGGCGCCGAAGACCGCCTCCACCGGGATGCGCACGAAGGCGATGGGCATCACGCCGGCGGCGTTGTTCGACATGAGCAGGGTGAACAGCACCAGCGCGGCGGCTAGGGCGGTGGTGGTCCACGACACCGCCTTCGCGGCGACGGGGTACCTGTCACGCCAACCCCGCCAGACGCGCCAGCCCCGCCGACCGAGACCCGGGGCAGCCGCTTCAGGCGTGGGTTCGGAGGCGGCGTCGGCGGTGGGCTCGGCCGTGGGTTCGGCTGTGGGTTCGGGAGTGCCTTCCGCAGTTGTCTCGGCCGTGGTTTCGGGCGTGGCTTCCGTGGTGGGCTCGGGCGCGGCATCCGCAGCGTGTTCGGGCGCGGGCTCGGAAGCGGGCTCCGGTGCAGACTCGGGCGCGGGCTCCGGCGTGAGTTCGGGAGTGGCGTCCGCAGCGGGTTCCGGCGTGGGCTCGGGAGTGGCGTCCGCAGCGGGTTCCGGCGTGGGCTCGGAAGTGGCCTCCGGCGTCAGCTCCTCCTCCGGAGGCGCCTGCGTCTCATCCGTCGTCTCGCTCGTTTTCGGCAGCTGGCGAGAGCTCGTGTTGAACGACAACCCGGCGGTCCTTCCGTGCGAAGCGCTGTGCTGGTGCGGCGGATGGCGGATGGCCGATCAGCGTGAACAGGCCGGCCGGTGCCACCTGCATTTGTGTACGGCACGGCGGCGGCCCCCGTTCAATCATCCAGGTCCGCTTCCGGTCAAGCGGGTCACCGTATCTGGTCAAGCAGACTCACGAGCGCCGATCGGACTCACGTAAGTCCCCGGACTCACGTAAGTAGTCATCGGACTCACGCGGGTCATCAGAGTCATCACGCAGGTCATCAGGCTCACGCGGGCCGAGCAAAGGCCCGGGGCGGGCTCAAGTCCGGCGCCGCGCAGGCAACGACACCGTCACCGCCAGCCCCTCGCCCGGCGACGTCCGCACCGCGACCTCGCCCCCGTGCGCCGTCACCACACCGTGCACGATCGCCATGCCGAGTCCGCTGCCCGCCCCGCCGCCCGCCCGGAAGAACCGGTCGAAGATACGCGACGCGTCGTCCTCGGTGAGCCCGGGACCCTCGTCCGCGACGCACAGACGTACGACACCGTCGGCACGCTCCAGGCCGAGCCGCACCGGCACCTCCGCGGGCGTGTGAGTGCGTACGTTGCCCACGAGGTTGCCCAGTACCTGTCGCAGCCCCGATTCGTCGGCGTGTACGAGGAGGGTTCCCTCGGCGCCGACGGTCACCGGGCGGCCCGGCTGCTGGGCCTGTAGATCCTCGGCCGCGTCCCGTACCAGTCGGCTCAGGTCTACGTTCTTGAAGCGGAGTTCGGGCCCCTGGTCGAGGCGGGCGAGGGTGAGCAGTTCGTCCACGAGGCGGCCCATGCGGTCGGCCTCCGCGTGCATCCGGTCCCAGGCCCGTCTGCGCTCAACCGGATCGGGCAGCATTCCCTTCTCGATGAGCTGGAGATAGCCGCGGATCGCGGACAGCGGCGTGCGCAGCTCGTGCGAGGCATCCGCGACGAACCGGCGCAGCTGGGTCGCGCTGTGCTCACGCGTCCGGTGCGCCGACTCGACCTGGTGGAGCATCGAGTTGAGGGCGATCCGCAGCTGCTCGACCTCCTGGGTCGGATGCCGGTTGGAGGGCACCCGCCGGGTGAGGTCGCCCTCGGCGATCGCCGACGAGGTCTCCACCATGTCCTCAAGCGGCCGCATCCGGCGGCGCACGCTGAACATGGTCAGGCACGCGAGCAGTGCCAACAGCAGTGCTCCCATGGCCACATCGAGCTTGAGCGCTTTGGCGATGCCGTTGTGCAGCCCGTCGGTGGAGGTGGCGACCAGGACGTATGTGCCGTCGGCGAGTTGCGCACCCGTTGTCCGGTAGGCGGCGCCCTGCACGGTGATGTCGTGCGGTTCGGGGTCGTCGGTGAGTGCGTGCGGGTCGCCCACGGCGGCGGCCAGGGCGAGCTGGGAACGGGTCAGTTTGAGGCCGCCGATATTGACGGCGGTCCCGTTCCCGTCGACCGCCGTGTAGATCGAGTCCGGTGTCGGCGACCTGTCCGACTCCGGTACGAGCCGGTCGCGTATGAAGGCCAGCGCGCTCAGTGAGTCGATCTGCCGCATGGTGAGCTGCGCGTTGCTCAGCGAGTCACGTGTGGTGACCAGTTCGGCGTCGATCTGGTCGAGCAGATAGTGCCGCATGCCCATCAGGCTCACCGCGGTCGCCACGATGATGCCGAGGGCCAGCAGCGCCACGTTCGCGAGCGTCAGCCCGCCGCGCAGTGAGTGGATCCCGTGGTGGTGGCAGCGGGACCCACCGGTCTTCACGGACGGGATCACCGCGCGCCACATGCTCATGCGAGCCCGTATCCGACGCCCCGCCGGGTCTGGATCACCGGCGGCCCCAGCGGTTCGAGCTTGCGCCGCAGATAACTGATGTACGTCTCCACGACGGTCGACCCGGCCGAGTGCTCGTACTGCCATACGTGGCGCAAAAGTTGCTCCTTGGTGACGATCCGCCCGCCGTTGCGGACCAGGAAGCGCAGCAGGGCGTACTCGGTGGGGGTGAGCTCCACCGTGTGGTCCCCGCGGTGTACGCGGTACGTCGTCTCGTCCAGCTCCAGGTCGCCGTACCGCAGGGGCGGGCGCTCCGGCAGGACGTCCGCCGGGCGCGTACGGCGCAGTACGGCGGTGATCCGGGCGACTACCTCGTCGATGTTGAACGGCTTGGTGATGTAGTCGTCACCGAAGCCGAGCGCGCCCACGATCTCGGCGGGCGCGTCCCGTGCGGTGAGGAACACGACCGCCAGGTCGGGCTGTCGCAGGCGCAGTTCGCGGCCCAGTGCCCGGCCGTCGCCGTCCGGCAGCATCACGTCGAGCAGCGCCGCGTCGGGGCGGGTGCGCTCGGCGAGCGTGAGTGCCTCGCGGACGGTGCCCGCGACCATCACCTCGAAGCGGTGGTAGCGCAGGGCGATGGTCAGGACGTCCGCGATGCTCGGCTCGTCCTCGACGACGAGGACGGTGGCTCCCTCGTGAGCGGTCATGCCCCCAGTATCCGCGCCGCCACTGACAGCGGGCCCGTTCCGCTCCTTGGAGTTCCTTGAGAGTCATCGGAGTTCCTTGAGGGGAGTCCCCTTGGAGTTCCTTTGGAGTTCCTTGAGAGTCATGGGCGGGCGCTGCCGTCACCGGAGAGGTCTCGACATCCTGAGACCTCAGGACCCGGGGGACCCGACGAAGGAGCGTTGAGCGTGGCGACATTGGCGCGGTGGTGCTATCGGCACCGGCTGGTGGTCCTGTTGCTTTGGGTGGGGGCGCTGTTCGGACTGGGCTTCGCGGGTTCGGCCGCGGGCACGAACTACGCGGATACTTTCTCTCTTCCCAACACGGACTCCAAGAGTGCGTACGACCTGATGGAGAAGGCCTTCCCCGAGCGGGCGGGCGACACCGACACGGTGGTGTGGAAGGTCGACAGCGGATCGGTGCGGGACGATTCCGTACGATCCCGGATCGAGCCCGCGCTTGCCGAGATCGGCAAGATGAAGGGCGTCGGTGACGTCACTGACCCGTACGCGGCCGGGGGAGCCGCGCAGATCAGTAAGGACGGGCGGATCGCGTACGCCCAGGTCACCTTCGCCGAGCAGGCGAACTCGGTGCCCAAGGAACTGGTCCAGGACGTCGTCGACACCGCGCAGGGCGCCGAACGCGCGGGCCTCGACGTGGAGTTGGGCGGCCAGGCGATCCAGCGCGTCCAGGAACCGCCGACCGGCCTCGCCGAGTTGGTGGGCGTCGCGGCGGCCGCGATCGTCCTTTACCTGGCCTTCGGCTCGTTCCTCGCGATGCTGCTGCCGATCGGCATCGCCGTCTTCGGTGTGGGCACCGGAATGTTCTCGACCCAGCTCCTCAGCCATGTCACGAACGTTCCCGAACTCGCTTCGCTGCTCGCCACGTTGATCGGCCTCGGCGTCGGGATCGACTACGCGCTGTTCATCGTCACCCGGCACCGGCGCGGCCTGATGCGCGGTGAGAAGCCGGAGGACGCGGCGGTCACGGCCCTCAACACATCCGGCAGGGCAGTGCTGTTCGCCGGCGGCACGGTGGTCATCGCGCTCGCCGGAATGCTGGTGATGAACCTGCGCTTCCTGGACGGTGTGGTCATCGGCACGGCGGTCACCGTCGTGCTGAGCGTCCTCGCGGCCGTCACCCTGCTGCCCGCGCTGCTCGGCCTGCTCGGCACCCGGGTGCTCAGCCGCCGCCAACGGCGCAAGCTCGCCGCCGAGGGACCGCAGCCGGACCGTACGAGCGGCCTGGCGGTGCGCTGGTCGGCGACCGTCGAGCGGAACCCGCGGAAGGTCGCCACGCTGGCCGTCGTCATCATGGCCGTCCTCGCGCTGCCGCTGCTGTCGCTCCGGCTCGGTACGACCGACCAGGGCAACGACGACGCTTCGACGACGACCCGGCAGGCGTACGACCTGCTGGCCGAGGGCTTCGGCCCCGGGTTCAACGGCCCCCTACAGGTGGTCACGGAGAGCCCCGACACCGACACCCTGGTCGCGGGCATCCGCGCGACCGATGGAGTCGCCCAGGTGGTCGCCCTGCCGCCCGGGCAGGGCGTCACGGTGATCCAGGTCGTGCCGACCACGTCACCGCAGTCCGTCGGGACGGACGAGCTCATCGACACCCTGCGCGACCAGGTCATCCCGGACGCGGGCGTCAGCGCCCATGTCGGCGGCGTGACAGCCGTGTCCAAGGACTTCTCGTCCGTGACCGCGGACCGGTTGCCGTACTTCGTCCTGGCCATCATCGGTCTGGGCTTCCTGCTCCTGATGATCGCCTTCCGCTCGATCGTCGTACCGCTGACAGCCGCGGTGATGAACCTGATCGCGGCCGCCGCTGCCTTCGGCGTACTCGTCGCGGTCTTCCAGTACGGCTGGGGCCTGGACCTGCTCGGTCTCGGCAAGGAAGGCCCGATCAACTCCTTCCTGCCCGTCATCATGCTCTCGCTCCTCTTCGGCCTCTCGATGGACTACCAGGTGTTCCTGGTGAGCCGGATGCACGAGGAATGGGTGCATACGAAGGACAACGCGCGGGCGGTCCGCGTCGGCCTGGCGGAAACCAGCCGGGTCATCAACTCGGCCGCCCTGATCATGGTCTGCGTCTTCCTTGCCTTCGTACTGAGCGGCGACACCGGTGCCGCGATGGCGGGCGTCGGCCTGGCGGCGGCGGTCGCCCTCGACGCCTTCATCCTTCGTACGGCCCTGGTGCCGGCCGTGATGCATCTGCTCGGCAACTCCAACTGGTGGCTGCCCGCCGGACTGGACAAGCGGCTGCCGCACCTCGCGGTGGAGCCTAAGGAGGACGCCGAACCCGCGCCTGCCACGGCCGCGTCCGGTACGTCGGTGGTCCACGGCTTCGTCCGCGACGGGGAGAGCGCGCCGATCGACGGCGCGGTCATCCTGCTGCTCTCGAAGGGCGGCCGCCAACTGGACCGCGTGAGCTCACTGGCCGACGGCTCGTACATCGTCTCGGCCCCTGCCCCCGGCACGTATCTGCTGGCGGCGACGGCTCCCTCGTACGCGCCCCGGGCACGGCATGTCGTCGTGACCGATGAACCACTGGTGCACGACGTGGAGTTGGCGGAGGGGGAGGTCGACGCGGTCACCTGAGGCGGGTGAACAGAGGTGGTGCAGGGGGGCGTGCTCCAGGAGCACGCCCCTCAGTGCTTTTTCGCGGGGTCGGGCAGCGCCTTCGTCATCCCCGGCAGGAAGTCCGTGAACAACTCGTGCACCTCGTGGACGAGGGGTCGCAGGATACGGAAGCGGGCCAGGGAGACGCCGCGCGCGGTGAGGCGGGCGCCGCGCTCGGCGAGCCGGTAGCTGCGTTCACGCCCCTCGGTCCGGTCGAAGACCCAGTACAGGACGAGCCCCATCTGGGAGAGCCACATCAACTCCGGAAGAGCGTCGCGGAGTTCCGCCGGCACCTTGGTCTTCGACCCGGACAGCACCTCACGGTGGACGCTGATGGCCTCCTCGCGCGCGTGCTCCGACTCGGGGGAGAACGGGCTGAGCGGGCTGTCCGGGTCGGCGGCGTTCTTGAAGAACTGCACCGCGAACTCGTGGGACGGCGCGGCGATGTCCAGCCACGCCTTCAGGACCCCGCCGAGCCGGGCCTCCAGATCGGTCTCCCGGTCCAGGACCTCCCGGACCGCCGCCCGGTGCTCGGCCGCGATCCGGTCGTAGAAGCCCTGGATCAGGTGTTCCTTGCCGGCGAAGTAGTAGTAGGCATTGCCGACGGAGACCCCGGCCTCCTGGGCGATGGCCCGCATGGTCGTCTTGTCGTAACCCCGTTCCTGGAACAGACGCATCGCCGTTTCCAGGATCAGGGCGCGGGTCTGCTCGCTCTTGGCGGGGCCCTTCTCGGGGCCCTTCTCCGGGGGGAGCGCTTTGTCGGAGCCGGGGCTGTCTGTCGGTACGGGCACGGTAGGAGCCTAACGAGTGGAGCAGGTGCCGCTGTCGCAGCCGGGAGGGTTGTAGGTCCAGCCCGACTGGGGCTGGTACGTCCATCCGTCACCCCGGTAATAGGCGCTCCCGCCCCAACTGTCCGCCCTGCGGCTCTCACGCCACTTGGCGGCGGCGAGCATCGCGCCCCTCGCGAGACGCGCACCCGCCGGGGTGCTCAGCCGATGGGCGAGCGCCCGCTGCTCGCGCAGCGCCCAGAGGCAGACGACCCAGGCGGCGGACCCCCGGTAGACCTGCCCGCCGTCCCCCACGACGGTGATCTCGTCGAGGGTGGCCCGGTGGTCGAGCGCGGGGAACTCGCCCCGGGCCTCGTCGGACCCGGCCGGCACGAACCGAAGCGGCACCAACTGCGACTGCTTCCCCAGCCAGTCGCGCAGGAAGGCACAGAGCGAGCACTGGGCGTCGTACAGGACGGTGAGCCCGAGGACCGGGACGCGCGCGGCGTCCCGGTCCCGGGTGGCTGGGATCCCGGCCATCGGGGTCACGCCCCGGCCGACGGAGCGATCCAGTCCGTCGGCGCGACGGGCGGCAGCTGCTCCCGCTCCATGACGCCCCGGCGCCGGATCTTGTTGAGCACGTACACGTTGCCGAGGTGCATGACTCCGAGCACGAGCAGCACCACGCCGAGCTTGGTCGACAGGGCCTCGAAGATCCCACGGGCGTCCGCGATCTCGTCGTCCCCGTTCAGATAGAGCGCGACGAAGCCCAGGTTCACCAGGTAGAAGCCCACCACCAGCAGGTGGTTGACGGCGTCGGCGAGCTTCTCGTTCCCGTGCAGTACGTCGGCCAGAAAGATCCGCCCGTTGTGGCTCAGCGTGCGCGCCACCCAGATGGTCAGCGCGATGCTGACCAGCAGATAGATGACGTACGAGACGACCGTGAGGTCCATGTCCCCACCCCTCCATGCTTTCTTGAACGCGTTCAAAACGCTGTCGAGAAAGAATGTAGACCTGCTTTTGAACATGTTCAAGTCGGGGTCGGGCAGGTTGAGGTGGAGCAGGTTGAGGTTGAGGATGAGCGGGTTGGGGTGGCGGTCAGGCCTGCCGACTGAGCTCGGGTCGCTTGCTGTAGTCCGTGAGGCCGATGACGTTCCCCCAGGGGTCGGCGATCTCGACGGTCCACCCGGTGGCGCCGGAGAAGGGGGCGTCGAGGGTCTGGACGCCCGCCGCGGCCAGCACTCCGGCCACCGCCCGCGCGTCCCGCACCTCCAGCCACACCCGCACCGAGGCCCAGACCGGCGCCCGTCGACTCAGCTCCTCGTCCAGCCGCAGGAGCACTCCGGGAGTCTCCTTGCCCACCTTCAACATGGCGATCCCGGCCTCGTCGAGCCGGAACGCGACGGGGAACCCGGCCTGCTCATAGAAACTCACGGCCTCGTCGAGATTCCCGACGGGCAGGAGCACGTTGTCGAACCCGAACAGCTCGTACGACTCATCATCTGACATGTCGTCAGATTAGGTGGATGCGTTCTGGGGATCTCGGGGGCTGACCGTGGGGGTCACCCGATGGAGGGAGGCGGGTGACATTCCCCCTGGGCACGCTGAAGCGACGGGCGAGACTCCGTCGCATGGGAGCAATCATGAGCGCGGCATCCGAGGACGGGCTCGACGACGAGTTGTCGTACCGCTGGCCGATCCCGCCCCAGGAGGGCTGGACAGCGGACGACCTCGACCGGATTCCCGGCCTCCCGCCGCACACGGAGTTGATCGACGGGAATCTCGTTTTCGCGAGTCCGCAGACCGCTTTCCGCGGACGCTGCATGCGCCTACTGGAGAACAGTCCTCTGGAGCAGGCCCCGGATCATCTTGATGTCATGCGGGAGATGACCATCAAGCTGGACACCAGGAACCGTCCGGAGCCGGACGTTCTGGTCTTCCCGGTGGAAGCAAACACCGGCCCCCGCCAGACCTGGTACCGCCCCGAGGACATCGTCCTCGCCGTGGAAGTCGTCTCCACCGAGTCCCGCGTACGCGATCGGCCGGGCCCGATACTCCGGGTGGTCTTCAGGGGCGCCGACTTCTCTCCCGGCCCTCCCCTCCTGCAAGATGACCGGCAGTCCTGTTCGCCCATTTGGCAGACAGGCCTGTCCAGCGGCCCGCGCATTGAGATCAGGAGCGAACACCTTGACCGACCAGCCCCAGCCACCCCAGCCGCCGCAGCAGCCGCAGCAGCCCTCGGACCAGCCACCCGGCTACGGCTATCCGAACCCCGGCCCCGTTCCGCCCGGTGGTCCGGACCCGTACGGGGCCGGTCAGGCGGGTGCTTATCCGCCGCCCGGCGCTTACCCTCCGCCCGGTGACTATCAGCAGCCGGGCGGGTACCAGCAGCCCGGCCCGTACGGCTACCCGCAACAGGGCTACCCGCAGCAGGGCTACCCGGCGGGCGCCGTGCCGCCCGGCATGTACACGGGCGACCCCAACGCCCCGTACGGCTACGACCCTTACGGCCGCCCGTACTCCGACAAGTCGAAGATCGTCGCGGGGATTCTCCAGCTCACCCTCGGAACCCTCGGCATCGGGCGCTTCTACATCGGCAACGTCGGCATCGGGATCGCCCAGCTCTTCACCTGCGGTGGTCTGGGCATATGGGCCCTGATCGACGGGATCCTCCTGCTCACAAGCAACACCGGCACGGACTCCCAGGGGCGGATCCTGCGTGGCTGAGCCCGAGGCCGGGCGAGCTGCCCGGCCGGGGACCGTCCTGCGACACCCGGCGACGGCGCCCCTCGCGGTGCTCGTCGCCGGGGTCGCGGGCGCCGGCTATCTCTATGGCACCGATCCGCACGAGCCGGGGCATCTGCTGCCCCAGTGCCCGTTCCGCTACGTCACCGGGCTGCTCTGCCCGGCCTGCGGCGGCACCCGCCTGGTGTACGACCTGATGCACGGCCAGTTCTCGGCGGCCTGGCACGACAACAGGGTGCTCCTGCTGGCCTCCCCGTTCGCGCTCGCGCTGCTGGGGCGCTGGTTCCTGGAAGGGGTGCGCGGGCGTAGTTGGCGGCCCACCCTGAGTCCCCGCGCTCAGGTGATGGTGCTGGTGGTGGCCGTGGCGTGGACCGTGGTCCGCAACGTCGTGTGACCCGGGCAAGGCGCGTTGGAGACGGCCGAGTTGAGGCCATAACCCCCACAGCTGCCCGTCAGCCCCGGCCTCACACGTGATTTTGGCCAGATTTTGATCACGGATGTGGAACGATCCCGGATGATCGACCGTTCCCCCTCCCGCCTTCCCTCTTGATCTCTCTATGCTTCCGGGGTCACAGGGGGGATGGCGCAGCACGTCGTACGTCATCGCAGTGCGCGTTATTTGTCATGGGTTCCCTCCTGGATTTCCCGGAGCAGTCCGCTTCGGTCTCTCATCGGTCATCCCAGGAGCAACTTTCATGTCTGTCCCCACTGCTGACGCACCGTTCGGCGTCGACCACCAGGGCCGCCCGCTCTCCGACAAGTCCAAGATCACCGCGGGCCTTCTCCAGCTGTTCCTCGGTGGCTTCGGTATCGGCCGCTTCTACGTCGGTTCCACGGGCGTGGCCATCGCCCAGCTCTTCACCTGCGGTGGCCTGGGCATATGGGCCCTGATCGACGCGATCCTCTTCTTCACGAGCAACGACCGCACCGACAAGCAGGGTCGCGTCCTGCGCGGCTGATGCCGGCGAAAGTCCGCTGACGGCGGCCACGGTGCCCCGTCGGACGTGCATGAAGCCCGCCCTCCCTGGAGGCCCATACTGAAACGCTCAGACGTGTATGGGGCGTTGGGGGAGGGCGGGCTTCGTGCGACGGGTGCTGTCGGTGCACTTCGCGCCGTGCGCGCTGTTCGTCGTCGGGGTGCTTGCGCTGGTACGGGCGGGGAGTTTCTCCGGGCGCAGTGACTGGAGTGCCGTATCGCCACAGCGGCCTGCGGCGGTGCTCGGTGTGATCGCGACGGTCGTCGTCTGCGCGTCACTGCTCGGTCTGCTGCTGCAGCCGTTCCAGGTACGGGCGGTGCGTGTCCTGGAGGGCTACTGGGACCGGTGGTTCCTCACGGCCGGGCTCGCCGGGCTGTTGGCCCGCCTGCAGCGTCGGCGGTGGTGGGCGTTGCGGAGACGGGCCGAACAGGCGGGCGGCGGGGACAACGCGCTCCGAGTGCGGGCGGATGCCCGGCGCCGTCTCGCCGCCCGTCCATCTGCGGAGGTCCTCCTGCCCACCGCGCTCGGAAACGCGCTACGTGCGGGGGAGTTGAGCGCCGGCGAGCGGTACGGCCTGTCGACATTGAGCTCCTGGCCGCGGATCTATCTCCAGGTTTCGGACCGCATGGCGGATGTACTGCGCTCAACCCGCGATGCGCTCGACGGCGCGGTCAATCTGTGCTGGTCGTTCCTGGCGCTCACAGGGGCGGGCGCGGGTGCCCTTTACGACGAGCCGTCCGACTGGTGGCTGTGCGGAGCCGGTCTGACTTTGGCGGCGGTGGCGTACAAGGGTGCGGTGACGGCGGCGCAGGTGTACTCGGGCCTGATGCACGTCGCGTACGACCTGCACCGCTTCGATCTGTTGGACGCGCTCCACTATCCGCTGCCGACGCGGGAGGACGAGGAGGACGTCTTCGCAGGGATATCAGCCTTCTTCGCCGGCGCGGAGCGCCCCGACATTCCGTACGCGCACCTGGTCGAGCGCGAGGCGGACGCGCAGGACGGCGATGGTGAAGGTGAATACGTGTGAGGATCAGCGCAGGCCGAGGAGTTTCATGAGATCGGCCGCTTTGGTCTCGGCCTGGCTCGGCGTGATTCCGTTCAGGGCAGGGCCAGGGAGTATGTCGACCAGACAGCGGTCGCCACTGACAGGACCGTGCTTGAAGAAGGCGCGATCCTTCACGAGGTAGTTGTTGATGACTTCCTTGTCGGCGGTCTCCAGCAGTTTGTCCCAACGGCGCGTTGCGCCGTGGGGGTAAACATCTTCAGGGTCAGGGAATTGATGGCAGATCGGGCATTGGATCAATTGCACCGGCAGGCCGGGAAGCGCCACTTCATACATCATGCTGATCCACTTCCTTCATGGACTGCTGAGCCCTGATGGCTCTGCGCCGCAACAACCAATAGCGCCAGCGGAAATAGGTGTTGAGTATCCAGGCCGCTTCACCGACTGCGGCCGCTCCGACGAGACCTGTCGCGATCCATCGCCATGTCGCGAGGTCGCCGTGACCGCGAGGGACGAGGACGAGTGCGACACCGAAACCGAGAAGGACGGTGCCCACGTCGTACGCCATGCCCGCGCGTTCCAGCTTTCCTCTCCCCTTCTGGAAGTGCTTGGCCTGGTTCTCCAGTTGTTCGAGGCTTGGCTGCTGCCGAGCGGTCCAGTTCCGAAGGTCCTCGTAGGAATAGATCCACTGGCGCGCGTGATACCCGAGTTGGATGCTCAGTAGCAGTGAAATGACTGCTGCCGCAATCAGCAGGAGGGCTGGGCCCGTAAACCGGACTTTGTCCGCATCCGCGCAGACCACCCCGATCAGGGAGAGGGAACCGGCGGCGAGAAGCGGCGATGCGATGAACAGTGCCGTCTCGGAGGCCCTCACCAGTCCCAGCGGTGTCGGATGTGCGACATGGTCGTGCGCATGAATCACCTCAGTGCTCATTTGCCCCCCACGTACAACCGATTACCCGAGCGGTATGGTCGCCGAACCCGCAGTGTGACAGAGACCTGCCATGTGGGAAATACGTTCAATAGCGTAAGGAAGGCCTCGTCTCCATGCGTACGTTGTATGGAGACGAGGCCTGTGGTTCAGCTGTGGCGAAGGTCAATCGCCTTTGGGCTGCCCGGCCCTGAGGATCTCCGCCACGTCGAGCGTGACCTTGGCGCCGATGGAGTCGGGAAGGGTGACGAGTTCGCCTGGGGCGTGGATACGGTGGCCGGCGTACTCGTCCTGGGCCGGGTCGGTGAGGACATGAAGACGCTGGTGTCTGCGGTCCACGATCACGTACACCGGGACCTTCGCATTGGCGTACGCGCCGACCTTGGTACGCAGGTCGTTCTGGTAGTTGCTGGAGGTGACTTCCAGGACGAGACGAAAGGCGATCGGGTCGTAGCAGTTGTTCTCGACGAGGTGATCCTCGATGTCGGTGTCGACGACCACGAGGTCGGGGATCGCATAGTCCTCGGCACCAGTGGGAAGCCAGAGCCCGACTCCTTCGAGTACTTCGGTCTCGCCACCGTCCAGACCGGCGGTGTAGAAGGGGCGCCTCAACCTGGACAGAGCACGGGCGTGAGCGACGTTGGGGGGCGGGCTCACGATGATCGTGCCTCCGATGATCTCGACGCGGTACCCCGGGTTGCGGTCCATGAGCCGGTTGGCCTCCGCGATCAGCGGACGGTCGCCATGGGGCCGCTCGACGGATGCTGCGGACATCACGTGCCTCCTGTGGGCTGGTGTCGAGAACATCATCGTAGACCGGGCGAGGCGTAGGCGGCCCGTGCCCGCCGCTTCACCCGATAGTGGCCCACAGCATGCGTGAGGGCCCCGCTTCCTCACGGAAACGGGGCCCTCGTGCACGTACTGCCAAGGAAGCTCAGAAGCGCCGAGTGATCAGCGCCCGCTTGACCTCCTGGATCGCCTTGGTGACCTCGATACCGCGAGGGCAGGCGTCCGTGCAGTTGAACGTGGTGCGGCAGCGCCACACGCCGTCCTTGTCGTTGAGGATTTCGAGGCGCTGCTCGCCCGCGTCGTCACGTGAGTCGAAGATGAAGCGGTGAGCGTTGACGATGGCGGCCGGGCCGAAGTACTGGCCGTCGTTCCAGAAGACCGGGCAGGACGACGTGCACGCCGCGCAGAGGATGCACTTCGTGGTGTCGTCGAAGCGCTCGCGGTCCTCCGCCGACTGGAGACGTTCGCGCGTCGGCTCGTTGGTGTCCTTGTTGATCAGGAAGGGCATCACGTCGCGGTACGCCTGGAAGAACGGATCCATGTCGACGATCAGGTCCTTGAGGACCGTCAGGCCCTTGATGGGCTCGACCGTGATCGGCTTGGCGGGGTTGAGGTCCTTGATCAGCGTCTTGCAGGCAAGGCGGTTCTTGCCGTTGATCCGCATGGCGTCCGAGCCGCAGATTCCGTGCGCGCAGGAGCGACGGAACGTAAGGGTTCCGTCCTGGTCCCACTTGATCTTGTGGAGGGCGTCGAGGACGCGCTCCTTCGGGTCGATCTCCAGCTGGAAGTCTTCCCAGACCGCCTCGGCCGAGACCTCGGAGTTGAAGCGGCGGATGCGGAACGTGGCGGTGATGTACGGGGAGTCGGCGAAGCCTGCCTCAGGCTTGTCGGCCGCGTCCGCCTTGTCCAGGGTCGGGGTTGCCATCAGTACTTACGCTCCATCGGCTGGTAGCGGGTCTGGACGACCGGCTTGTAGTCGAGACGGATGGACTCGGTGCCGTCGTCGCCGACCTCGCGGTACGCCATGGTGTGGCGCATGAAGTTGACGTCGTCGCGGTTCGGGTAGTCCTCGCGGTAGTGACCGCCGCGGGACTCCTTGCGCGCCAGGGCGGACGTCGCCATGACCTCGGCCAGGTCGAGCAGGTTGCCCAGCTCGATGGCCTCCAGGAGGTCCGTGTTGAAGCGGCGGCCCTTGTCCTGGATCGAGACGTTCCGGTAGCGCTCGCGCAGCTCCGCGATCTTCTCGACAGCCGTCTTGATCGTCTGCTCGGTGCGGAACACCATCACGTTGGCGTCCATGCACTCCTGCAGCTCGTTGCGCAGGACCGCGACCCGCTCCGTGCCCGTGGAGTTGCGCAGGTGCTCGACCTGCGACACGACCTGGGCGGCCGGGTCATCGGGCAGCTCGATGTACTCGGCCTTCGCCGAGTACTCGGCGGCGGCGATACCCGCGCGCTTCCCGAACACATTGATGTCGAGGAGCGAGTTCGTGCCCAGGCGGTTCGCGCCGTGCACGGACACACACGCGACCTCGCCGGCCGCGTACAGGCCCGGGACGACCGTGGTGTTGTCGCTCAGCACCTCACCCTGGACGTTCGTCGGGATGCCGCCCATCGCGTAGTGCGCGGTGGGCTGGATCGGGATCGGGTCCGTGTACGGCTCGATGCCCAGGTAGGTGCGCGCGAACTCGGTGATGTCCGGGAGCTTGGCGTCCAGCTGCTCCGGGGGGAGGTGGGTCAGGTCCAGGTAGACGTGGTCACCCTCGGGACCGCAGCCACGGCCCTCGCGGATCTCCGTGTAGATGGACCGGGACACGACGTCTCGCGACGCCAGGTCCTTCATGACCGGCGCGTACTTCTCCATGAAGCGCTCGCCGTCCTTGTTGCGGAGGATGCCGCCCTCACCACGGGCGCCCTCCGTCAGCAGGATGCCCATGCGCCAGATGCCGGTCGGGTGGAACTGGAAGAACTCCATGTCCTCCAGCGGCAGCCCGCGACGGTAGACCGCGGCCTGGCCGTCACCGGTCAGCGTGTGCGCGTTGGACGTCACCTTGAAGAACTTGCCGGTGCCGCCGGACGCGTAGATCACGGCCTTCGCCTGGAAGACGTGGATCTCGCCGGTCGCGAGTTCGTAGGCGACGACGCCCACGGACCGCTTCACACCATCGACCTCGGCGATCAGCTGGTCGAGGACGTAGAACTCGTTGTAGAACTCCACGCCCTCCTTGACGCAGTTCTGATAAAGCGTCTGGAGGATCATGTGGCCCGTGCGGTCGGCCGCGTAGCAGGAGCGGCGCACCGGCGCCTCACCGTGGTTACGGCTGTGACCGCCGAAGCGGCGCTGGTCGATCGTCCCGTCGGGCGTCCGGTTGAACGGAAGGCCCATCTTCTCCAGGTCGAGGACCGAGTCGATGGCCTCCTTCGCCAGGATCTCGGCGGCGTCCTGGTCGACCAGGTAGTCGCCGCCCTTGATCGTGTCGAAGGTGTGCCACTCCCAGTTGTCCTCCTCCACGTTGGCCAGCGCGGCGGCCATGCCGCCCTGCGCGGCGCCCGTGTGGGAGCGGGTGGGGTAGAGCTTCGTCAGCACGGCGGTGCGGCTGCGCTTCGTCGACTCGATGGCGGCGCGCATTCCGGCGCCGCCGGCGCCGACGATGACGGTGTCGTACTTGTGGATCTTCATGAGTGGTTGCCTCAGCCCCGTGCCTAGCGGATGTTCGGGTCGAAGGTGAAGATCACCAGCGTGCCCAGCAGAATCGTGAACACCGTGGCGGTGTACAGCAGGCCCTTCAGCCACAGGCGCGTGTTCGCGCGCTCCGCGTAGTCGTTGATGACCGTACGCAGGCCGTTGGCGCCGTGCAGCATCGCGAGCCACAGCATTGCGAGGTCCCAGGCCTGCCACCACGGTGACGCCCAGCGGCCGGCCACGAAGGCGAAGCCGATCTTGGAGACGCCGCCGTCGAGGACGAGCTGGATGAGCAGGTGGCCGAGGACCAGGACGACCAGGACGATGCCGGACAGGCGCATGAAGAGCCAGCCGTACATCTCGAAGTTGCCACGGGTCGACTTCGGGGTCTTCTTGGTCCGCTGGCGCGGGGCCTCGATGAGCGGCGCCGGGTTGTCGACGTCGTAGCCCGAGAACCCTCCCGCGCCCTCGACGGGGCCGATACCGGATGCGGTGGTTTCAGTGGTGGACATCTGTGTCAGCTCCCGAAGACTTCGCGGAATGCGTGACCGAGGACGGGGTAAAGGGCCCCCACCATCAGCACGACCCAGATACCGACGACGGACCAGAGCATCTGCTTCTGGTAGCGCGGGCCCTTCGACCAGAAGTCGACGGCGATGACACGCAGACCGTTGAGCGCGTGGAAGAGGATGGCGGCGACGAGGCCGTATTCCAGCAGCGCGACGAGCGGCGTCTTGTACGTGGCTACGACCTTGTCGTAGTCCTCGGGGGATACACGGACGAGAGCGGTGTCCAGCACGTGTACGAACAGGAAGAAGAAGATGAGGACGCCGGTGACTCGATGAGCCACCCAGGACCACATTCCTTCCCGGCCGCGGTACAGCGTTCCAGCCGGCACGGAAAAACCCTCCGGGAGCGGGGATTGGGGCCGCGCCGGCTTGGGTGTCGGACGGGCCCGGCCGGGTACGGTCCACCGGCCCCGGCCATCGTAGCGACGACTTGTCGGAACGCTTACAGCGGCCCCACTGGTGTGATCAAACAGGCAACCAAACAGGCTCGTACGGGCTATAGGGCTGCCCGGAATCCCTGTATTTCGACGATTCCGCCCTCTCCGTCCCCTTCACCCTCGTCCCTGACCGCTTCGAACGTGCGGACAAGGCGGGCGAGTCGGCCCCGTGCGAGGCGTCTGAGCTCCTCGGCCGCGAGGACGCGCTCCTCCTCGGGGTCGTTGGTGAGGCGGGAGCGGATTCCGGCGAGCACCTCGTCGAGGGCTTCCCCCGGGGCGAGGTCGTCGAGGCAGATGACGAACACATGCCCGAAACGGCTCTCGTACGCGGCGTGCGCGGCGCTCAGCGCGGTGTGGGCGGCGGAGTACGCGCCGTCCGGCAGCAGCGTGAGCGACTCGCCGGCCAGCGCCTCGGCCAGGTCGGCGGGCGTCAGGTCGTACGCCGCCTCGTCGGCCGCGGCGAGCAGCGCGTCCAGGTCCGGGTAGGGCCGGTGCTCGGCGAGGCGGTGCGCCCAGCGCAGGCTGCGGCAGCAGACGAGGAGGGCGCGCTCGACGGTCTCGGCGGGCGCGGAGTTGAACCCCTCCAGGCGGGCCGGGGACGGCGCCGCGCTCTTCTGCTCGGGGAGGCGTGGGAGACGGTGCGGCGGCAGCGTGGGTCCTCGGCGGTGGTGTTCGCGTGACATCCGATGGAGGCCACGCGTGATTCGGCAGGGGAAGGAGTGAGAGTTGTGATGCTCACGCTATCGAGGAGTGTCGAGAGCTGTCCGACGGATGCCCGAATTTCACCCGGACGGGAGTGTTTCGGAACGTGTGATGGACGCTTGGAATGGGGACGGGGGCCTAGGTTCACTGAGGGATGGATGTACGACCTGGATGTACGACCTGACTGTGCGACCTCGGCGGCGAAGTGAGCGGCGTGATGCGGATCGTGATGTGGGACGTGGCGGGGAATGGGCGTGCGGGTGCGGGTGCGGGTGTGGGTGGTAGGGGTTCTCGCCCCCTCCGCCCCTTCCCGTCCCGTACCTGGGGGCGCTGCCCCCTGACCCCCGTGTCGCGCTGGACGTGCTCGTCCTCAAACGCCGGACGGGCTGAAAAGCCAGCCCCTCCGGCGTCGGGTAGGGGCGGAGGGGGCGGAAAACTCCCCGCTGTCGCCGCCCGGAGCGTGGCGCCGTGACCCCCGGCAGGCGGCGCGCGCCGGTGCGGCAGGCGCGGTGGATCGTGGCGGCGGGCGGCGGTGTCGTCGTGGCCGGGGCCGCCGCGCTCACCGTCGCGTTCTGGCCCGCCGGGGACAGCGGCGAGCCGGCAGGCGCGCGGGTGCCGTCGGGCGGTACGTCGGCGACCGCGTCCAGCACCTCGCCCAAGGCCACGCCCACCAGCGCCTCTCCCTCACCGACCCGGACGTATCCCCTGTCCCAGACCCCCCGCACCATCCCCGCCGTACGCGAACACACCCCCGCCAGGGGCCCCGGCTGGCGCCCCGCCACCGGCGCCCGCGTGGTCGTCGCCGACAGCGAACTCGCCGACGAGGGAAGACTGCTCGCCGGCGAGCTCAAGCTGTCGTACGCGGGTGAGACGGAACCCCGGTCCGGGGACGTCGAGTTGGGCCTCGACGACGGAACCGCGGGCGTGGAGTCGTACACCCTGACCGTCAAGAGCGGCCGGGTCACGATCACCGCTCCCGGCGACGCGGGCGTCTTCTACGGCACCCGCACGCTCAAGCAGGAGGTGCACGGCGGCGGCACGGCGCCCGAGGGCGTCGTCCGTGACCGGCCCGCGAAACCGCAGCGCGGGTTCATGCTGGACATCGCGCGCAAGCACTTCACGGCGGACTGGATCGAGGACCGGGTCCGGGAACTGGGCGACCTGAAGTTCAACCAGCTCGGCCTGCACTTCTCCGACGACCAGGGCTTCCGCATCGAGTCCGACACGCACCCCGAGATCGTGTCGAAGCAGCACCTCAGCAAGGCGCAGGTCCGCGAGATCCTCGACCTGGCCGCGAGCCGGCACATCACCGTCGTCCCCGAGATCGACTCGCCCGGTCATCTGGGCGCGGTGCTCGCCGCGCACCCCGAACTCCAGTTGCGCAACGCGCAGGGCGTCGCCTCGCAAGGCTCGATCGACATCTCCCAGCAGGCGTCCGCGGACCTGGTCGACGAGCTGCTGAACGAGTACGCCGATCTCTTCCCCGGCGCCTACTGGCACCTCGGCGGCGACGAGTACCGGGCGCTGACGGTCGCCAATCCCTCGGCCTCCTACCCGCAGCTGGTCACCGCCGCCGTGAACACCTACGGCGCGGGCGCGGGCATCGCCGACCTCGCGACCGGCTGGCTCAACGACCGTGCCGAGGTGATGCGCGGCCACGACCGGACGCTGCGGGCCTGGAACGACGGGTTCTTCCCCGGCGGCCAGGTGCAGGCGGACGACGATCTGCAGGTGGCGTACTGGACGGGCAAGGAGATCGGCGCGCGCAAGCCGGCCGACTACCTCAGCGCGGGTCGCGAGCTGGTCAACTACAACGACGAGTACCTCTATTACGTCCTGGGCCAGCCGCAGACCTTCGTCTACCCGACCGGGCAGCGCATCTACGAGCAGTGGACCCCGCTCGTCGTACGCGGCACGACGGCGGTTCCCGCGAAGTACGACAGGCAGATCCTCGGCGGGAGCTTCGCGGTGTGGTGCGATCTCGCGGGCTCGCAGACCCAGGACCAGGTGGCCGCGGGGATCAGAATGCCGTTGCGCGCGACGGTCCAGAAGCTGTGGGATCCCGGTAAACCCGCGCTGTCCTGGACGGACTTCAGGAATCTGGCGAACCGACTGGGTTGACCAAGGCGCACGAGCGCCGGGCCCCTGCCCTCCGGCGTCCGACCTTGGGGCGGATTGCCCGATTAGGTAGCCAACTCCCGCACGCCTGTGGTGTATTCGGCGCGAGCCGAACCGAGACACGGGGGGACCGGAATGGGCTACTGGGGGTACTACGTCGTGGGCAGAAGCGAGCGGCCGCTCGCGGAGCTGGACGCGCTGACGGCGGCGCCGGGCATGGCCCTGCGGGCCACGGCGCCCGACGGCTGGCAGGTGTGGGAGTACCCGAGCGGCGACGGGGACGTCGGGAGCATGAACACGCTCGCCCGGGAGACCGGGGCGCCCGCACTGTTCGGGTACGTCATGGACAGCGACTGTGTGGTCGTCGAGGCGGCCGGGCCGGAGAGCGGCGTGTGGACCACGTGTCTCGCGCGGCCCGCGATGGCCCGGTACCTGGGGGACAGCTCGGAAGGGCTCAGTGTCGACGACTACTTCCTTGAGCCGGCCGACGCCGCCGAACGCGCCGTCGCCTGGGCCGCGGAGGCCGGCCACACGGTGGTCGCCGAACCGCTGCTGCACGTATTGACCGCGGACCCTGACCCGTTGGCCGAAAACCTGCTATTCCGGTTCCTGGACCGACTCGGCGTCGTTCCCTTGTGAGCTCCTGTGACACTCCCGGCCTGTCGCACGCAGTAAGGGGAAGTGCGGGCTCCGTGAGAAACAGGCGCCCTGTCCTGGTGTTCACGGAGTTCGAGGAGTTCGAGGGAGGCACGATGAGCCTGGTGGAACTGATCGCTCAGGCCGATGAGCGTGGGCTGGCGGCGAGCGGGCTGGCTTGTTTGGATCGGTGCGTTCCCCTGCTGGGCGGCGACGATGACGATGTTCTGCGGCCCCTGTGGACGAGCCTGGTGGACGGGGACGCGTGGGGGGAGCGGGTCGCCAAGGCGCGCGCGGATCTGGGGGAGCCGGGCGAACTCGGGGAGCCGGGGGATCTGGGGGAGCCGGGGGATCTGGGGGAGCCGGGCGAGCTCGGGGAGCTGAGCGAGTTGGGCGTTTGGGCGGAGCTCGATCTCGGCTTCGGGGTCCGGGCCGGCACCGGCTCCGGCTCCGGTTCTGGCTCCAGCGCCTCGCCCGACGACCAAGCCGCCCTCCTCGCCCGCCACATGCTCGCCAAGGTTCCGGTCGAGTACTCCGCCGATGCCCTACGGGTGTGGGCCGACGACTGTTCCGTGGCGGCCCTGCAGATCCACGAGCTCCTCGATATCGCCGCCGACGGCACGTCCTCGGTCGCGGCCCGGCGGGAGGGCCGTACGGACGGTATGTCGCCGCTCGTCGCCGCCGAACTGCGGCGCCAGATCGCCATCCTGGAACTGCTCGCCGACCACGGCGCGGGCGGCCTACGGCTGGTCCTGGGGCGGTCGACGGAGGGACGGCGGGTGCTGCGAGCGGTGGTGTCGCGGCGGGCACGGGGGCGGGCGTAGGACGCGCCGATGCCCCAGCCCTCCGGCGTCTCCGCGCCGTAAACCCTTCGGCCTGCGAGAGTCCTGTGCTCGTCCTGCGGGTGCCGTGGGGTGATATCGGGCCGGTGTCGGGGAGTGCTTGGATCGGTGTGACGAATTCCGGGCGGAGGGCGCTCTTCCGAGTGTGGACGCAACTCGAGCAACCCGGCCCCAAGCTGCGACGAAGCCCATCCGGTGGGCGGCGGACGCGGTCGCGACGATGCGTGAGGGCGCCGGGCTGCGCCTGGACTACTCCGCGCAGAGTCTGTGGCGCGTCGACCGGCTGATCGAGGAGATACGGCGGGAGGGAGCGCCCTACGCCGCCGTCGAGACGGTGTTGCGCTGCTTCGGGGCGTACGGCGGTGAGGTCGTCGCCCGATGCACCGGCGCGGAGTGGTGGGTGACCGGCGGCGACCACTGGATCCGTACGCCTGACGGGCGGTTGTGGGACCCGATCGACGAAGCCCGCCGCTGCTACGCGGGCGACGGTTCGCTGCGGTTGCTGTGTCGCGAGGCCACACGGTGAGCTTCTGACCGGGCCGGGCCGGGTTGGGCCGGTTCGGGTTCCGCGATGTCCAGGGGGCGGCAGGTCCCGCCCTCGCCGATGGCAACGGCCGGGGCCGCCACCCCCCACAGGAGAGGCCCCGGCCGTCGCGCGGCACGGGCCGCGCGGCGGCCCGTACTCTCTTCAGCGCCGCGACTGCGTTTTGTGTCACACCTCGCACCGTCACCGCCTAGTTGCGTGTTGTACGAACATGGACGGGGAGCGGTTTCACGCCGTAACGTGCCATTCGCGCCGAGGTGTGGAGAGCGGACAGCCGCACCCACGAGGGGCCTTGAGACCGCAACCATCAATTGAGCAACCACGACGGCGAGTACCCGGTCCGCGAAAGCGGCGCCGGCTTAGGCGCAAAGAGGGGCGCGCGCGGTGCTGGGGGACGACGCGGAGCTGACTGCCGCGGTGCTTGCGGCACAGGACGGGGACGAGACCGCGTTCCGGACTGTGTACCGCGCGGTGCACCCACGGCTGCTCGGATACATACGGACGTTGGTCGGTGACCCGGACGCGGAGGACGTCACGTCCGAGGCCTGGCTGCAGATCGCCCGTGACCTGGAGCGGTTCAGCGGGGACGCCGACCGCTTCCGCGGCTGGGCCGCCCGCATCGCCCGCAACCGCGCCCTCGACCACATACGGATGCGCGGGCGCCGCCCCGCGATCGGCGGCGACGAGACCGAACTGAGCGGCAAGGCAGGGGAGTCCGACACCGCGGGCGAGGCCATCGAGTCCCTGGCCACCGACAGCACCCTCTCGCTCATCGCCCAACTTCCGCAGGACCAGGCGGAGGCCGTCGTACTGCGCGTTGTCGTCGGCCTCGACGCCAAGACCGCGGCCGAGACCCTCGGCAAGCGCCCCGGTGCGGTGCGTACAGCGGCGCACCGGGGTCTGAAACGGCTCGCGGAGCTCCTCGGCGACGATCCGGAATCCGCCGACGCACTCGGCGTCGTACCCCCACAAAGAGAACCGCGCACACGTGCGGTGACGTCCGCCGGTGTGACGCATACGCGTTCGCGGACGCAGAAGGACATGTGATGGCCGACGAGCGCTGTGTCTTCCCGGGGGAAAACCCACGGCCCCCCGGCCGGTGGCTGGACCGTGACGCCGCGGAGCGCCTGCTGTGTGGAGAACCCCTGGAAGCCGTCGACGCCGGTGACCGGAACCAGGTGGACCAGCTCGCCCGGACACTCGCCGCGCTGGTCCCCGGCCCCGCGCTCGGCAGCGACGAACTCCCCGGCGAGGCAGCCGCGTTGGCCGCGTTCCGCAAGGTGCGCGCGGATGCGGACGGCGAGGTGGAACAACTGGGCCCGCGCGGTCGTACGCGCTCCGCCTCCCACATCACCACCGCCTACTCCTCCGACGCCGGTCTCATCCGGCTGGGACGTCCGGACCTCGGTGGTCGCAGGGTCCGTTGGGGTCGTCCCACGCGCCTCGGTCTCGCCGCGGCGCTGGCCGCCGGGATGATCGGCGGGGTCGCCGTCGCGACCGGAACCGGAATGCTGCCGACTCCGTTCGACGACGACAAACCCGGTCCTACCGCCTCGGTCACGGCCGCCGCGACACCGGAGCAGCCACTCGTCTCGCCGTCGCCGGACGCCCCGGGCGGCGGTGGTTCCCCGGCCGAGACACCTGAAGGCGCCACGAGCGGCTCGTCCGTCGGCGGCTCCTCGCAGGAGGAGGCGGGCGGGCGTGCCACGGACGGGCAGCAGGGCTCGGACGGCGCGGGAGGCTCGGGCCGTACAAGGGAGTGGTGGAGCCAGACGCGCGAGTCGTGCCGCGACTTCCTTGCCGGCAAGGAACTGGACGCCGGCCGGCAGCGCGCACTGGAGGACGCCGCGGGCGGCGGCGGCCAGGGCAGGCTGAAGACGTACTGCAACGAAGTCCTGGACCGGGCGGGCTCCGGCACCGACGACAGCTGGAAGAACGCCGGGGACGGGGACTCCAAGGGCTCGGGCGGGAGTTCGGGCTCGGCCGGGGAAACCCGCTCGGAGCAGGGCTTCGGTCAGGACTCGGACGAGGGCTCCGGCCCGGGAGACGGGGGCGGTGACGACGACGGCAGCCACATACTCCCGCTGCTCCCGCTACTGCCGGGCGGCAACGACAACGGCGGTAACGGCGACGGTGGCAACGGCGACGGTGGCAACGACGAGGGTCGTGGCGACGACGGCCGTGGCCACGATCACGGCAGGGACGACCGCGATAGGGACGACCGCGATAGGGACGACCGCGATAGCGGCGACCGTGGCAACGATGTCCTCGGCAACGGCGACATCCTCACCGTGGCGCCGTCACCGTCACCATCGTCATCGCCTTCACCCGCGGTCGCGGTCCCGAATCTCGCGGGAACCTCCTGACCTGCGAGTTCGTGTTCCGCTGACTTTCCTCCGGCCCCTGGTGTGACATTTTCAGCCGCGGTGACGCAGTAGTGAGTGAGCCGACTGGTCATCGGCCCTCGCACCGAGCCGGGGTTCCCCCCGTACCCATGGCTCGGTGCACCTCGGCGCGGGCGGGACACGTTCCCCCGGTTCCGCCCGCGCCGCCTCAGCTCTCCGCACGGCACGAGTCACCAGTAGACGACGACTTTGTCACCGTTGCGGACCTGCGCGAACAGCGCCGCGATCTTCCCCTCGTCCCGGACGTTGACGCAGCCGTGCGAGGCGCCGAAGTAGCCACGGCCCGCGAAGTCCGTGGAGAAGTGGACCGCCTGCCCGCCGCTGAAGAACATGGCGTACGGCATGGAGGAGTCGTAGAGCGTCGACACGTGGTAGCGCGACTTGAAGTAGACGCTGAACACACCCTCGCGGGTCGGCGTGTACTCCGAGCCGAACCGCACCTCCATCGTCGACACCGTCCGGCCGTCGATCATCCAGCGCAGCGTGCGGCTCGTCTTGCTGATGCACAGCACACGGCCCGTCATACAGCGTGAGTCCGGCTCCGCGGCCGGCTGCCCGCCGAACGCGTACAGCTCCCACTTTCCGGGTTCCTTCGTCATCTTCTGCAGCCGCTGCCAGGTGACGGTGTCCAACTCGCCGGTCCGTGGCAGACCACGCTTGCCCTGGAAGCCCTTCACGGCGGTGGCGGTCAGGTCGTCGTACGTCCCCGTCGGCCCGTCGAAGAGCCAGGCGACCTGCCGCAGCCGGGCCTGCACCTCGCGTACGTCGGTGCCCTCGTCGCCCTTGGACCAGAGGACTTCGGGGGCCGGAGCCGGGGTCTTCGACGGGGTGGCGCTCGGCTTGGGGTCGTCGGGGGTGGCCGTGGGCCGGGCCGTGGGGGTGGAGCCGGCCGTGCCGTCGATCCTAATCAGGGGCGGCTGTTTCCCGTCGGCGTCCCCGGCCTGCGCCGTACAGCCGCTGACCGCGATCAGCGCCGCCAGTGCGGCCAGCGAGCGCTTCCCGTGTCTCGTCATCCGTGGTGCCGTACGCATCGGACCCCCGTCGTGCCGTCGTGTGTCACCTGAGATGCTCCCCCCGCGTGACCATTTGCGAACTACACCGCATGGTGGAGAGCGAAGCCAATCAAACAGGTGCCCATCAAACAGGTATTGGCCAGCTTCGGCGGGAGACACAGCAATGGCGCGTGAATCCGAGTCCGGTCTGCCCATCGAGCCCGTCTATGGGCCGGAGGCCCTGGCAGGCTGGGATCCGGCCGAGAAGCTGGGCGCGCCGGGCGAGTTTCCCTTCACCCGTGGTGTGTATCCCTCGATGTACACGGGGCGTCCGTGGACGATGCGCCAGTACGCCGGATTCGGCACGGCCGTGGAGTCCAACGCGCGCTATAAGCAGCTGATCGCCAACGGCACGACGGGCCTGTCGGTCGCCTTCGACCTGCCCACCCAGATGGGCCACGACAGCGACGCCCCGATCGCGTCCGGCGAGGTCGGCAAGGTGGGCGTGGCGATCGACTCCATCGACGACATGCGGGTGCTGTTCGGCGGGATCCCGCTGGACAAGGTCTCCACGTCGATGACGATCAACGCCCCCGCCGCGCTCCTCCTGCTCATGTACCAGCTGGTCGGCGAGGAGCAGGGTGTGCCGGCCTCGCGGCTGACGGGCACGATCCAGAACGACATCCTGAAGGAGTACATCGCGCGGGGCACGTACATCTTCCCGCCCAAGCCCTCCCTCCGGCTGGTCGCGGACATCTTCAAGTACTGCCAGAGCGAGATCCCGAAGTGGAACACGATCTCGATCTCCGGCTATCACATGGCGGAGGCGGGTGCCTCGCCCGCGCAGGAGATCGCGTTCACGCTGGCGGACGGCATCGAGTACGTGCGGACGGCGGTGGCGGCGGGGATGGACGTGGACGACTTCGCGCCGCGCCTGTCCTTCTTCTTCGTGGCCCGTACGACGATTCTCGAAGAGGTCGCCAAGTTCCGTGCCGCGCGCCGGATCTGGGCGCGGGTGATGCGCGAGGAGTTCGGTGCGCAAAACCCCAAGTCGCTGATGCTGCGCTTCCACACCCAGACGGCGGGCGTCCAGCTCACCGCGCAGCAGCCCGAGGTGAACCTGGTGCGCGTCGCGGTGCAGGGCCTGGGCGCGGTGCTCGGCGGTACGCAGTCACTGCACACCAACTCCTTCGACGAGGCGATCGCGCTGCCGACGGACAAGAGCGCGCGGCTCGCGCTCCGTACACAGCAGGTACTGGCGTACGAGACGGACGTCACCGCCACCGTGGACCCCTTCGCGGGCTCCTACGTCATCGAGAGGATGACCGACGACGTGGCGGCCGCGGCCCTCGAACTCATGGACAGGGTCGAGGAGTTGGGCGGCGCGGTCGACGCCATCGAGCACGGTTTCCAGAAGGGCGAGATCGAGCGCTCCGCATACCGCATCGCCCAGGAGACCGACTCCGGCGAGCGGGTGGTCGTCGGCGTCAACCGCTTCAGGCTGGACGAGGAGGAGCCGTACGAGCCGCTCCGCGTCGACCCGGCGATCGAGGCCCAGCAGGCGGACCGGCTCGCCAGGCTGCGGGCGGAGCGGGACCAGCCGGCGGTGGACGCGGCGCTGGCCGCCCTGAAGAAGGCCGCCGAGGGCGACGACAACGTCCTTCACCCGATGAAGGACGCCCTGCGGGCACGGGCGACCGTGGGCGAGGTGTGCAACGCGTTGCGGGTGGTCTGGGGGACTTATGTGCCGACGGATGCGTTCTGAGGGTGCCGCTCGCCGAGTCCGTCGGCGTCGCCCTCGACCTCTTGGCGGCGCTCCTCGACGGGGGCTTACCGACTCCCGAGACACCGAGGCGGTGTGTCGTACCCCCGTGCGACACTCGATCCATGCTTGGTGTCATCGACCTCCCCACGTACCTGGCAGGCCTCGTCCTGATCGTCCTGCTCCCCGGCCCGAACTCGATCTATGTGCTGTCCGTCGCCGCTCGCAGCGGCATACGCACCGGCTACAAGGCGGCGGCGGGCGTCTGGTGTGGGGACACCCTCCTGATGACGCTCTCGGCGGCCGGAGTCGCCTCGCTGTTGCAGGGGAACGCGCTGCTCTTCGGGATCGTGAAGTACGCCGGTGCCGGGTATCTGACGTGGCTGGCGATCGGGATGCTGCGGGCCGCCTGGGGGATGTGGCGGACCCGGAAGGCGCGGGCGGAGGCGCCGGCCGCGGTGACGGCCGCCGAGGAGCGGCCCTTCAAGCGGGCGCTGGTCATCAGTCTGTTCAACCCGAAGGCGATCCTGTTCTTCGTCGCCTTCTTCGTACAGTTCGTGGACCCGGGGTATGCCTACCCCGCCCTCTCCTTCGTCGTCCTCGGCACCCTCGCCCAGCTGGCGAGCTTCCTCTACCTCTCCGCGCTGATCTTCGGCGGCACGAAGCTGGCGGCGGCCTTCCGCAGGCGCAAGCGGCTCTCGGCAGGGGCCACCACCGCCGCCGGCGCCCTCTTCCTCGGCTTCGCCGTGAAGCTGACGCTCGCGAGCTCGTAGGCGGGTCTAGACGACGCCCACGTGGGCCGCGTACTCCGTCAGCCCCGCCGCCGTCTCGCCCGCCCAGCCCACGTAACCGTCGGGCCGTACGAGGAAGACTCCCGTGCCGTACGCCTCGTACGCCGGAATCCGGACCGTGCGAGTCCCTGCGAGGTCCGGCAGGTCACTGTCCGTGCCGACCGTCAGCAGCGTCCAGTGCGGACCGCGGAACGCGTCGAAGAGGTGTACGCCGCCACGGACGCCGTCCGGTGCGCGGTCGCCCGCGTGCAGCGCGTCCTTCGGCAGTCCCTCCCGGGTCTCCACGGCGAGCGAGCTGCCCCGGTAGCCGAGGCCGAGCTGCTGGGTGGCCTCGCCGCGCCTGACCTCGCCGCGGTGGACCTGGGTGCTCAGCCCGAGCATGTCCGCGGCGTTGGGCAGCCGCTCCTCCTCGTACGAGTCGAGGAGGGCCGGGGCCGCCGCGCCGCTCAGTACCGCGCCGAGCTTCCACCCCAGGTTGTAGGCGTCCTGGACGCTGGTGTTGAGGCCCTGCCCGCCGGCGGGTGAGTGGACGTGCGCGGCGTCCCCGGCGAGGAACACCCGCCCTTCGCGGAAGCGGTCAGCCAGCGCGGCCCGCGGCCGGAAGTCCGAGGCCCAGCGCACCTCGGTCACGTCGTCGGGGGAGAGGTGCGAGCGGGTGGCGACGACCTTGCGGATGCCGTCGAGGGAGAGGTCGACGTACGTGCCCTCCGGGAACTGGGCCGCCACCTGGAAGTCCGCCGTCCCCGCCAGCGGGAAGATCGCCATGAAGCCCTCGGTGCCCGTGGGCGGGAACACGTGGATGTTGTCGCGGTCGAGGCCCGTGATGCGGACGTCGGCCACCAGCATCGGGTTCGGGTCCACCGTCTCGCCGGTCATGCCGATGCCGAGCGCGCGCCGCACGGCGCTGCGGCCTCCGTCGGCCGCCACGGCGTAGCGGGCGCGGACCGGCGCGCCTACCGCGAAGGAGGCCGTCACCCCGTCCGCGTCCTGTGCGATGCCCACCAGCTCGCGCCCGAAAGCGACTCCTCCGCCGAGTTCCGTCAGCCGTGCGAAGAGGATCTCCTGGGTCCGCCACTGCGGCAGCATCAACGGCTCGTGGTACGGCTCGCCCTCTGTCGCCTCGGTCGCGTCGGACATCCGGTGCTCGCCCACATGCTCCCCGTCCTGCCAGATCACCCCGACCGGGTAGGGGCCGCCCGCCGCAAGGACGGCGTCGAGCACGCCGAAGTCGTCGAAGACCTCCTGGGTACGGGGCTGCAGGCCCTTGCCGCGCGAGCCCGGGAAGAGCCCGTCGGTGCGCTCCACGACGAGGGAGCGGGCCCCACGCCGGGTGAGGTCGAGAGCGAGCGCGAGCCCGGTGGGGCCGGCGCCGACGATGAGTACATCCGTGTCGTACGCGTTCATGTCCAGCTCCTTAACGACGTTAAGTTCCTTGTTTCGGAGCATGCACTTAACGACGTTAAACTGTCAAGCGTGGCTAGTCAGAGATCCCCCAAGCTGGACAAGAAGCAGGTCATCGAGACCGCCCTGAGGCTCCTCAACGAGGTCGGCCTCGACGGGCTCACCCTCCGGGCGATCGCCAGGGAGCTGGACGTCCAGGCCCCGGCCCTCTACTGGCACTTCAAGAACAAGCAGGCCCTGCTCGACGAGATGGCGACGGAGATGTACAGCCGGATGGTCGCGGACGCGCGGCTCCCGGCGGGCGTCACATGGCAGGAACGGATCCTCGCGAGCCAGCGCGGCCTGCGCGCGGCGCTGCTCGGCTACCGCGACGGCGCCAAGGTGTTCAGCGGCACCCGCTTCACCGGCATCCAGCACGCGGTCGAGATGGAGGCGAACCTCGGCGCCCTGGTGAAGGCGGGCTTCAGCGTCCCCCAGGCCGTCCGCGCCACCACCACGGCCTTCTACTTCACCCTCGGCTTCGTCACCGAGGAACAGGGCGTCTGGCCACTGCCGGGGGAGCGCCGCGAGGGCTATGACGTCGAGGAGCGCGCCGCCCGCATGGCCGACTTCCCCCTCGCGGCATCCGCCGGCGCCGAGGTCTTCCAGAACTACGACGAGGGCTTCGAGGAGGGTCTGCTGCTGCTGATCGCCGGGATCCGGGCGCGGTACGGGATCGGGTGAGTGCGCCGCCGAGGGGCCCTGGGGGCCCGACGAACCCGACGGACCCCGGCGGACGGGCGGCGGTGGGGACAGCCGGTCGGTCAGCGCCCTTGCCGAGCGCC
>NZ_JBFBEA010000013.1:186920-283480 GCF_040683495.1 Streptomyces sp. NPDC093544
CCTGGCGGTGGGGACAGCCGGTCGGTCAGCGCCCTTGCCGAGCGCCTGGCGGTGGGGACAGCTGGTCGGTCAGCGCCCTTGCCGAGCGCCTGGCGGTGGGGACAGCTGGTCGGTCAGCGCCCTTGCCGAGCGCCTGGCGGCGCGGAAAGCCGGTCCGTCAGCGCCCCGCCGACCGTCTGGCGGCGCGGGCCCGGCGGATCGCCCGGGTGACGATCGGCGGCAGCAGGTCCAGGGCGATGCCGCGGGCGCCGCTGCGAACCGGGGCAGGTGTGCGGCGGCCCTGCGAGGCCTGGCGGGACGGCTGGGCGGCGGCGGCCGGGCTCGCCGCCGCGGGTCCCGGTTGCGCCGGGATCTCGGCGGCGACCGGTTCGGGGCTCTCGACGTGGTGCCGGGAGGGCGGGAAGGCCGGGGCCCGCATGCCCTTGGACTTGAGGCGGATGATGCGGTGTCCGGCGGCCTGCTGAACGCTGAGGTGGCAGTCCGTCCGCTCCCGGGCCATGGCGAGCAGCTCCTCCTGGACGGACTCGGGGTCGTCCCAGGTCCCGTACAGCTTCTGGCCGCTCAGACAGACCGGGTGCAGGCCCCTGCTGAGCACGGCCTCCCAGACGGCCACGGCGACGCCAGGCGTGTGCTCCGAGCGGAAGTCGTCCAGCACGACCATGCCGCCGGGCAGCAGCGCTTCGCGGGCCGCTTCGATGTCCCCGTACACATGCTCGTACAGGTGCGAGGCATCGATGTGGACGAACCGGCAGGAGCGGGGCCGGACTTCGGTCGGCACCAGCGAGCTGGGGCCCTGTAGGACGCGGGGCAGTTCGTCGTGGAAGGAGAGGTAGTTCTCCTCGAAGGCCCGCCGGGTGAGCGCGGCGTACGACTTCGTCGACTCCGCCTGATTGGCGTTGTCCGGGGCGTCTCCCTCGAAGAGGTCGCAGACCGTGTACCGCTCGCCCTCCTGGAGGTGGCGTCCCAGGAAGATCGCGCTCTTGCCCATGTACACACCGACTTCGAGCAGGTCGCCCCGCAGCCCTGCGCTCTCCTGCCGGTCCAGGTACCAGTCGAAGAGCATCTGGTCGAGCACGGGGAACCAGCCGGGAACGTCGTCGAGCCGGTGCGGCGGGCGGATGGCGCCTTGTGTGGCAGTCATGAGGAGAGAAGCACTCCCTTGTGCGGCAGTCCCGGCAACTTGTGAGAAGCCTATGGGTCGGGCGAGAACTGTCTCGGCGCCTGCCCGGAGAGAGAAAACCAAACTCGTGGAAAGGTAAACCTGCGGTCAATATGGGCCCTGTCGGGCTCTGTCAGGCCCTGTCGGGTTTTGTCGCCCAGCGGAGCCGTCAGGGCCGCGGCTCGGCCAGCGCGGAGCGCAGACGTGGCGTCAACTGCTTCTCCACGTACCGGTTCATCAGCCAGGCCAGCAGCAGCATGGTCGCGACCGTGAGCAGGAAGGTGCCGTACGACGGGATGTGCAGGGTCTGGTGGTAGGCCTTGATGGCCACCCAGCCCAGGTGCTCGTGGACCAGGTAGAACGGGTACGTCAGGGCGCCGGCGACCGTCAGCCAGCGCCAGTTCGCCCAGTTCAGCCAGCCGAGCGCGATCGCCGCGACCGCCACGAAGCCGAAGGCGACGACGAGGACGATGCCGAACGTGGTGCGGTGGGCGAAGGCGTTCGGGTCCGCCGCGTTCCACAGCGAGCGCACCGCGTAGTGCTGTCCGATCAGGAAGCTGACGACCACGATGCCCCAGGCGTAGACGTCACTCCGGTCGCGGTGGACGAGGTAGAGGCCGACGCCGCCGATGAAGAACGGCGCGTACTCGGGCATCAGCACGATGTCCAGCAGGGGCATCTGCGCGCCCTGCGCGATCGCGTACGCCAGCGTCCAGCCCGCGCAGAAGAAGATCACCCGCTGCCTGGTGGCCCCGGGCAGCACCACGAACAGTGCGAACAGCGCGTAGAACCGGATCTCCGCCCACAGGGTCCAGCAGACGCCCAACACCCGGTCCACACCCAGGGGTTGCTGAAGCATCGTCATGTTGACAAGTGCGTCGCTCGGCGACACCGCGTGGTAGGTGACCACCGGCAGCGCGAACACCAGCGTCACGAGCACGACCGCCGCCCAATAGGCCGGCAGCAGTCGCGAGGCGCGGGACGCGAAGAACGACTTCAGGGGCCGGCCCCAGCCGCTCATGCAGATGACGAACCCGCTGATCACGAAGAAGACCTGGACGCCGAGGCAGCCGTACGCGAAGTACTCGTGAAGGGTGGGGAACTGCCGCTGTGCGGAACTCCCCCAGGCCTTGGTGACATCACCGCCCCGACCGCCGTAGTGGTACGCGGCTACCATCAGGGCGGCGACCAGTCGCAGTCCGTCCAGGGCACGCAGCCGAGTTTCCCGGGGCCTCGCCCGCTCCGGCGGCCTGGGTGTGTCGGTCACCGGCCGGACGGTCATGCTGGTCACGAAAATCCCCTCGCGGGTGGTCCTGTCGGGTGGGTTGTCCCAGCACGTTAGTCCGAATCACAGACTTGGCCTGGTTGACAGGCTAACGATTTTCCTGTCAGTTCCGATGAGTTCACCTGGAAGTCGTTTTAGCTTTCTAATTTTTCTCATCATCACCCCACGCGCATGTAAACGTGTGCAGGATCGTGCCACCGGCCGGTGGGCAGCAGTGAACACAGCATTTGCTTTGCAAAAAATCAGGAGTGCCATGACGAGGGTCCAGAACAGACGGGCACGTGCGCGCGGAGGGGAGCTGGACGACTGCCTGCGCGCCTGCGCGGCGCACAGCGGGAAACTCGTCGGCAGCATCGACCGCCGCCGTGTCGAGCTTGCCGAGCAGCTGAGGAAGCTGCTCGTGGCATGGGGAATGTCCGCCACCAGCGCCCCCGCGCCCGCCCCGGCGGGCGGCGCCACCGCCCTGCTCAAGCGTGCCGTCAAGGGCGCGGCGACCCCTTCCACGGGGATCGACAACGCCCTCCTCGACGCCCTGCTCGCGGTCGCGAACAAGGCGATGGAGTGCGGCTACGACGACGAGCTGAACCTTGCCCTGGTGATCAGCGACACCGTCCTCGCCGAGCGCAAGAACTCGCGCGCCGGCTGGCGGCTGCGCGCCCGGCTCCTCGAGGCCCTCGGCGAGGAGACCGAGGCGCTGGAGGCGTACGAGCGCTACCTCTCGCTCACCACCGACGACGGCTTCGGCGTGGCCGCCCGCATCGGCGGAATGAAGGCCGCGGCCCGGCGCGAGGGGGAACTCCTCGAGCTCCTCAAGCGCCAGGTCCCGCGCGCCCAGGAGTTCGCCCGGGGCCCCGTCACCGAGGTATGGGCCGAGGGCCTCGCCCGGCACGCGGCCGGCGACTGGGCCGGTGCCGAGCCGAGACTGGTCGGCGCACTGCTCACGCTGGCCGCCGACGACGCCCCGGTGGGCGACCGGCAGGATCTGCTCAGCCAGTACCTGGACCTGCGCACCGGCGTCTCCCACGGAGACCTCGCCGCACTCCCCGCGCTCACCGAAGTGCTCGCGCTCTACGCCGAACAGCGCCGGATCCGGGCGCGCGGCCCGGTCGTCGACCCCACCATCGGCGGCGTGCAGTGGCTCACCCTGGGTGAGTTCCGCAACCAGATCGCCGGCAAGTCCATCTGTCTGATCGCCAACTCAGGCCGGGTCGGCGCGAGTTCGATGGGCGCCGAGATCGACGCGTACGACCTGGTGGTGCGCTTCAACTCGTACAAGATCGACGCGAAGAACACCGGCAGCCGCACCGACATCCACACCACGATCCACAAGCACGGCTTCAACTGGGACAAGCCGGTGACGACCCGGCTCGTCTTCGGCGGCATCTCCGGCGACTGGAAGTACTCGCTGCGCAACCGTCTGGTGCCCGGGGCACAGCAGTACCTCGGCGACGAGACACTGCGCTGGCCCCTGCGGAACATCGGCCAGATCGGCGCCGACCGGTGGTCGGGCATTCCGACGACCGGCTTCAACATGCTGTGGCTGCTGGACTTCCTGGACGTCAGCCCGACCCTCGACCTGATCGGCTTCGACTTCTACGAGAGCGGCGCCTACCGCGTCCCGGAAGCCATGAAGCTGGCCATCACATCCGTGCACGAATACACCAGCGAGAAGGAATGGGTCATGCAGCGGGCTCAGAGCGTGACCGACATGAGGATATCCCTGCGATGACCACGACCTCCCTGACCGGCACCGCCGCAGCCGCGGTCCCGGCCGCCACCGCTTCGGCGAGTGACATCACCGGCAAGCGCCGCATCGCGTTCGCGAGCTTCGTCGACGAGAACTACCTGCCGGGCTTCCTCGTCCTGCTCCGCAGCCTCGCCCTGTCGAACCCGAGCGTGTGCGAGGACTTCGTCGTCCTGTACGACGACCTGCGCCCCGGCTCGATCGCCAAGATCCGCGACCTGCACCCGCGCATCGTGCTGCGCCGCGTCAACGCCGAGCACTACGACTCGTACGCCAAGGGTGACCAGGACAACTACCTGGTCCGCAAGGCGTACTTCATCCTCGACATCTTCCGGCTGCGCGAGTACGACACGATCATCACGCTCGACACCGACATGGTCGTCCTCGGTGACCTGGGCGAACTGCTGAAGCTGCGCGAGGGACTCGCGGCCGTGCCGCAGTTCTTCTACGGGCAGCACAAGCTCAACTCCGGGCTGCTTGTCATCCAGCGCGAGTACCTGAGCGACGAGTTCTGCGCGAAGATCGACGCCACCGGCCGCTCCGGCGACTACGAGCTCGACAAGCACGACCAGGGCATCCTCAACGCCGTTCTCGACGGCGACTTCGTCCACCTCGACGCCCGCTACAACTACGTCAAGCGGCGGCTGTCCGGCGACCTGCCGGTGCCCGAGGACGTCTCCATCCTGCACTTCACCGGGCGTCACAAGCCCTGGCAGGGCGGCGAGTCCGGGTACAGCCAGGCGGAGGCGCGCTGGCGCGAGTTCGAGCTGTCCGACGCCGAGTTCCACACCGCCTACCTGGAGAGCTCCGGCGGTCTCCACCACGATCTGCTGGTCCACTTCGGCACCCCGCACGTCGCCCGCACCGGGGACCCGGAACTCGCCCGCAAGCTCGCCGCGGCCCACATCGCCGCCGGCGACTACCAGAACGCCGTCGACGTGCTCGACAGCGTGCGTGTCCCGCTCGACGAGGCCTGGGCGCACGAGACGCTCGGCCACGCCCTGATGAGCGTCTCCCGCTACGAGGAGGCCAAGGCGGAACTGCTGCTCGCCACCGCCGCCCCCAACCGGGCCGCCACCGCCTACTCCCGCCTCGCCCAGATGGCCTGGGTGCACGGTGACAACGCCGGGGCCCTGAAGTACGCCACGGCCGGCATCAGCGTCGACCCCACCCACCGCGCCAGCCGCATGTGGGTCACCCGCGCGGCCACCGTGCCCACCCAGGAGCTCGGCACCGCCGAGGACCAACTGGCGCACGTCGCCTTCTACATGGACCGTCAGGGCAACGCGGGCGACAAGCTGCTTCCCGAGAGCGTCCGGCTCGCCTTCGGGCCCGACACCGGCTCCCGCCGCTGGCACCCCGTGCACGCCCACCGGCTGTTCGACGAGGCGGCCCTGGAGCGCGTCAACGCCCGCCGCGGCCTGGTCATCGGCGGCGGTGGCCTGTTCATCCCGGACACCATGCCGAACGGCAACAGCGCCTGGCAGTGGAACGTCCCGGACGACCTCCTCAACCGGATCGACGTGCCGATCGCGGTCTTCGCCGTGGGCTTCAACGCCTTCGACGGACAGTCCTACCGCGCCGGACGGTTCCGCTCCTCGCTGCGCCAACTCGTCGAGCGTTCCTCCTTCTTCGGGCTGCGCAACCACGGCTCCATCGCGAAGGTGCGGGCCATGCTCCCCGACCACCTGCACGACAAGGTGCGTTTCCAGCCCTGTCCCACCACGGTCACGCGCCAGCTCGTCGCAGGCTGGCAGGACCCGGCCAAGCGCGAGGACACCATCCTCATCAACGCGGCCTACGACCGTGCGGGACTGCGCTTCGGGCACGACTACGCGTACTTCCTCGCACAGATGGCCGAAGCGGTACGGGGCCTCGGCAAGCTTGCCGAAGTCCAGTGCGCCGCCCACTCGTTGGACGACGAGAAGATCGCCTTCGACCTGCGCCGCGAGCACGGCATCTCGATGCCCGTCATCCCGATGTACAACTTCGAGAACGACGAGATCCGCGACCTGTACGCCCGCACCAAGCTGGTCATCGGCATGCGCGGGCACGCGGGCATGATCCCGTTCGGCTGCGGCACGCCCATCATCAGCCTGATCTCGCATCCGAAGATGGCGTACTTCCTGAGCGACATCGAGCGTCCCGAGTGGGGCGTGTCCGTGCACGACAGGCAGCTCGCCGCCAAGCTCGTGGAGCGCTCCCAGGACCTGCTCGCCGACCACGCCGCGACCGTCGCCGACGTCCACGGCCGCCAGCAGGAACTGTGGAAGATCACCGAGGCGAACGCCGCGGACCTGCGCGTCATCCTGGGCGGCTGACCGGTGGCGACCGCCCTGGCCGACAACCTCGACGGCGCCCCACCAGCAGCACAGCCGCAGCAGCGCGTCCGCCGGTCACCTCTGTGGTGGCCGGTGGTCGCGCTGCCGGCCGCGGTGGCCGTGGCGTACGTTGTGGTGACCCGGCGGCTGACCGGTGACCTGGAGTACGTGCTCGGCGCTCTGCGGACCGGCGAGAAGGCCGGCTACTCGCCGTCGGAGATCTTCACCCACCGGCCGTACTTCTACCGGTGGTTCATCGCGGTCCTCGACAAGCTCGCCTTCGGCAGCACGATGGTGCGCGAGGCGCTGATGGGCGCCGCGGGCGCACTGCTCGCGGCCGCGGCCGCCTACGCCCTGTACGTGGCGCTCCTGCGCCACCTCACCGGCCGGGAGGCCGCCCTCACAGCGGGTGCCATCGGCCTCGCGCTGACCCTGGCCCCCCGTAACGACTTCCTTCAGCCGGAGTGGGCGGCGGTCGTGCTGACCGTGCTGGCCGTCGCCGCGGGGGTGGGCCCCGCGAAACCGTGGTCGGCGGCGCTGCTCGCCGCGCTGCCCCTGGCGCTCGCGGTGATGATGAAGTACTCCACCGCCGCCTCGGCCGCGATCGGCGTGCTCTTCGTGTACGCCGTCGACCGGGGCCGGGCCGTACGGCTCGCCCTGGTCGCGGTGCCCGGCGCGGTGGCCCTCTTCGCGCTGAGTGTCCTCGCCGGATCCCACGAGTGGCAGTGGACCGAGGACATGCCGCAGCTCAACCAGTCGGCGATCGGCCGCACCGGCATCCACCCGCGGTTCATCCTCGAACGCTCCGTGGACTTCCTCGCCGACCGCGCCGTGGAGAGCCCGGTGCTGCTGCTCCTGCCCGGGGCGCTGCTGCTGGTGCTGTGCCGGGTACGCGGGCGCCGCCGCCGTACCGAACTGATCCTGGTGGCCGTGACCATCGGCTTCGGCGCCCAGGCGGTCGTGGCCGTGCAGGGCAACTGGTTCATGTACCACGGGGCCCAGATGCCCGTGATCGCCGCCGCGATGTGGGGCCTCGCCGTGGGCGGCGCCCGTCGCTCCCCGCCCTGGTTCTTCGGCGCCGTATCGCTGCTGTACGGCGCGCTGCCGGTGCTGTACGCCGACTTGCCGAGAGGCTTCCAACGGCCCTGCGTCCTCTGGGCGGCGGGCTTGGTCGCCCTGCTCGCGGCCGGTTTGGACGCCTGGCTGGAGGCCCGTGCGCGGTTGGCGGCCGGGCGCACGGCACGGCCGAGGGTCGCGCGCGGGTTGTGGCCGGCCGTGCTGGCCGCCCTGGCCGGCGTGGTGTGCCTGGCCGCGAGCAGCTGGCCAGGCTCACCGCACTTGGTGCAGTACGGCAAGGTCCTGATGACGAACACCGGGTACCTGAAGTCCCTGGAGGCTTCCGAGGAGGCGGCGGACCGGATCCGGGCCGAGCTGCCCGCCGACACCCCGGTGCTCTACCTCGCCTTCGGCGACGCGGCGTATTTCGTCGACCACCCTGCCCAGTGCCGCTACCCGATCGCCACCTTCCTCCAGCGCACCCGCTTCATCGCGGATGTCACCGAGCTGAAGTCGTTCCAGGAGAACGCCGACTGCGTCGATCACGACCCCGCCCCGTACGCGGTCCTGGACCGGGGCTGGTTCAGGCCGGGCAAGGTCGACCCGGCCCTGGCGCGGCGCATCTCCGCCGTGTACGACTGCCCGACCCTGAAGGAGAGCGGCGACGCGCAACTTGTTCTGTGCCCACGCAGGAACGGCACATGACGGGACGTCAGGCACATGGAGCGGGGCCCCGGCCGGAATTCCGGCCGGGGCCCCGTCAGTTCCTGGCGGGCGCGTCCGCTCAGCGCAGTCCGAGCGAGGCCGTGACCTTGCGGGTCAGCTCAACCGAGTAGCTCTGTCCCCGGTCCTGCGGGTATATCTGAGCCATCGTCACCAGCTTGACCCGGCTCATCGGCGTGTCGTGCGACGGGATCAGTGAGCGGTACTCGGGAGTCACCACCGGCTGGGCGAACCCGGCCTTCGAGAAGTGCCAGTCCTTGATCCAGGACTCGTCGAAGTCCGGGTTGATTCGCCGCAGATGGGGCAGGAACGCCTTCAGCAACTCGCCCGGCTCCGTCGTGAACCGCCAGTCCTCGCGCTCCACGTAGTTGCCCACGTAGAGGATGTGCCGGCCGCCGTAGACCGACGGGTCGATCATCCGGGTGTGCTCGACCACCGCCAGGAACGGGAAGTCCGGCTCGTTGATGTTGAGCCAGTAGTACGGGATCACACTGCGGTCCAGCTCAAGGACGAAGCAGGTCGCGCCGAGGTACTGGTTCTTCCAAAGGGCGTCGTCGGCGGGCAGTCCGGCCGCCTTCGCGAACACGGGCTGCGGAGTGGTGACGATCAGCTGCTCGAACTCGTACGTCGAACCATCCGCGCACGTCACCACCGCGGGTGCGTCGTGGCCGTCCTGCCGGATCGTCTCGACCGCCTTGCCGAACTCGACCTTGCCGCCGCGCTCCTCGACGCCGTCCCGCAGCGCCGCGTAGACACGCTCGAACCCGCCGTCCACATAACCCAGTTCGAAGGTACGGCAGTGGATACGGGCCCACAGCCAGGCCATCGACACCTGCTCGGCGCGGTCGCCGAACTTGCCGCGCAGCAGCGGTTCCCAGATCGACGCGGTCGCCCTGCGGCCCGCCCAGCGGCGCAGCCAGGCCAGCGCGGTCAGGTCGTTGAACCGCTCACCGCCGCGCACCGCCTTCAGCAGCGCCGACGAAGCGGCGAACCGTACCGCGTCCAGCGGGGAGAACTCCGGGAAGCGCAGCATGTCGACCGGGCTGGTGAAGTTGATCAGCCTGCCGCCGCGGAAGATGGCCGTGGTCGGCTTGTGGAAGCGCAGCGCCTCACCGAGGCCCAGCTCCTCGATCAGGGCGATCATGGCCTTGTCGCTACGGAAGATGTGGTGGTAGTACCGCTCCAGCGGGACGCCGCCCACCTCCAACGACGCGGCGAGACCGCCGATTTCACCGGCCGATTCCAGGACGGTGACCTGGTGGCCGGCGCGTACGGCGTCCCAGGCGGCGGTGAGGCCGCTGGCACCCGCGCCGATGATGCCGAGGTTCATGCGAAGCTCCACTTTTTGTTGAGCGCGAACTGAAGCGCCAGGACCAGCGGGAGCGATCCGACCTTGACGAGGTTGGCGTCGATCCCCAGTGCGTCGGTGAAGACGAGGAAGAGCAGGTTCGTCAGGGCGATCCCGGTCAGCCCGACGGCGTAGAAGCGCAGGAAGCGCAGGACGATCCGGTCGCGCCGCTCGAAGGTGAACAGCGCGTTGAGGACGAAGTTGTTGGCGATGCCGAGGGTGGTGCTGATCGCGTTGGCGAACTGCTCGTCCATCCCCGCGAGGTTGTGCAGCAGCATGAAGACCACGAGGTCGAGCGTGAGGCCGCTGCCGCCGATGAGGGTGTAGCGCAGCAGCTGGCGCAGGGTGGCCGCGCGACCTCGGGGGGCCTCGTTCACGGTCGCCTGGGGCGTGGCCGTGGAGGTGGTGTCAGAGGCCACGGCGACCGTCCCGCTCGTCGGCGCGGCCACAGGCACAGGGACCGTCCCGCTCCTCCGTACGCCCCCCGATCACCTCGCGCACCAGGTACAGCGGCCGTCCCTGGGCCTCGCTGTAGATACGCCCTATATAGCTGCCCAGCACGCCCAGGGACAGCATCTGGGTGCCGCCCAGGAACAGCACGACGACCATCAGCATCGTCCAGCCGGAGACGGTGATCTCGGGCCGGAAGAACTTCATGGCCAGCGTGTAGAGGATGCCGATCAGTGACAGCACGAGCACCACAAAGCCAAGGCGGGTGATCATCTTCAGCGGTGTCGTGGAGAAGCTGGTCATCCCGTCGACCGCCAGGCGGGCCATCTTGCGCAGCGGGTACTTCGTCTCGCCCGCGAACCGCTCGTCGCGGTCGAAGGCCACCGTGGTCTGCCGGTAGCCCATCGAGGCGACGATGCCGCGCACGAAGCGGCTGCGCTCTCGGTACCGGCGCAGCTCGTCGGCGACCCGCCGGTCGAGCAGCCGGAAGTCGCCGGTGTCCAAGGGGATGTCCACCTCGGTGCTGGAGCGCAGGACGCGGTAGTACAGGTGTGCGGTGGCCCGCTTGAAGGCGGTGTCCTGACGGCTGCGACGGCGCGCGTGCACGATCTCGGCGCCCTCGCGCCAGGCGTCGACCAGTTCGAGGCTGACCCGCGGCGGGTCCTGGAGGTCGGTGTCCATGACGATCACCGCGTCGCCCTGAGCGAGGTCGAGTCCCGCGGTGATGGCGACCTGGTGCCCGAAGTTGCGTGCGAAGTCGACCACCTGGACGCGCCCGTCGTTCTTCGAGAGGGCCTTGAGGATGGCCAGCGAGCGGTCCGAGGAACCGTCGTTGACGTACAGCAGCTCGAAGTCGAGCTCCGGGCGGCCTTCGATCACGGCGATCAGCTCGGTGTGGAAGGCGGCGATGCCGTCCTGCTCGTTGTAGACCGGCAGGACGTAGGAGATCAGCGGCCTCTTGGCCGGCTCCGGGGCCGGCTCCACCGGCGTGAGCGCGACGGGGGCCGGAGCGGGGGCGGACGGACGTATGTCCTGCTGAGTCATCTCCGCCTGCCCGCAAGCTCGAACAGGCTTATGGAGAAAGCTGTTTGCTGCATTGGAGGAAGCTATGGAGGCTTGATTAAGCCCGAATGAACACACTGGGTCCGGAAGTTGTCTTCCCTGTCTCCCTTCGTCCCTCTTCGCCCCTTGCGGGCCGGGCCGACCGCTTGAACGCGTTGAGGGAAGCAGGCCACGCACGGAGGGCGGGCGGATCGTCGTGATCCGCCCGCCCTCCGTGCACTGAACTCAGGCGTCCGCCCTCAGCGGCGTACCGCCTTGCGCAGTGCGCGGGCCTGCCGCACCACTCGGCGTGCGGTGGAGTTGCGGGGTACGAACGCCAGGCGCTCCGGGATGCCGCCGGGGAGGCCGAGCGAGGTGAGCCGGCGGCGCTTGAAGTAGCGCTGGGTGCGTGGGCCGAAGTGCTGGGACAGATAGCGTTCGGTGGCCGGGCGCAGGCTCGGGTGGATCTGCGGCTGCATGGTGAACCCGAGTGCGATGACGAGACCGTTCAGCTCGTCGGCGGGGATGGTGTCGTTCCCCTTCTTGCCCTCCAGGTCCGGCAGCAGTGCGTCGGCCAGTGCGACGGGCACGCGGTTGCTGTTCTGGTAGGGCGTGAGGCGATCCAGTATCGGGGCGGTACCGATCCGGGCGACCGGCAGGTCGTAGAACGCGGAGGCCGTGAACAGCGCGGTCGAGAAGCAGCCGACGACGAGTCCGGGCCGGGTCTTCTCGAACAGCACCTCGGCGAGCACCGGCGTGTCCAGGACGGTGAGCTCGACGCCGAGCTTGGCGGCCTCGGTCTCCAGGGCGCGGCTGTAGCGGGCCGGCGCGGTCGGGTGCGGCTTGAAGACGATGGTGCGGTGCCCGCGGTCGACGGCGCCGCGCATCATCCGCACGTGCAGGTCCTCCTCCTCCTGCGGAGTGAGGATGTTCAGCGCGGACAGGTACTGGCCGAGCAGCAGCGCCGCGTTGTCGGGCAGCGCGGGCAGCTCCGGTACGGCGCCGCCGAGCCCGCTCAGCACCTTCAGGAACGCGTCCGCCGGTACGACCTCCGCGGGCACGTCGAACTCGGTCAGCAGCAGCGGCGTCAGGCCGGGCACCAGGTCCAGGTGCAGCAGCCGCCGCACCCGGGTGCCGACCAGCGGGTCGAGCTTGTTGCGAGTGGGGCCGTAGCTCATCAGACCGTCGGCGTAGACGTCGATGGGTGCCCCGGTGAACAACTGTGCCACCGTGAAGGCCGGGCTGACCTGGATGGACTCCAGGACCAGCTCCACCCGGTCCTCGCCCAGGTCCCACAGCAGCCGCAGATAGCGCTCGAACAGCGGGATGTCGTCGGGCCGCGGCGACCACGCCCCGGGGTGGAACGGCCGGATGGCCTCGTTCCAGGACAGCACGCCGTCGAAGTGGTCACTCAGCGACGCGAACCCCGGCATCTCGTCGACGGCGGGGGTGGTCTCCGGCGTCGCGGAGTTGTTGAACACCAGAAGCAGGCGGCGGTCGGCCGCCGTGAACTGGTCGGACTCGATCGCGGCGGCCAGGGTGGCGGCGCCGTACAGCGTCGAGGCACAGAAGATCTGGGTGGTACGGGGCATGTCAGGCGGCCGCCTTAGCAGTCGTGATCCGGCGCCGCAGCCGCCGCAGTTTCGAGGAACGGCTCAGGTCCATGGTGTCGAGCACGTCGCCGAGCGCGTCCTGGGGCATCCGCTTTATGGCCGCCGCGCTCATCGACCGCAGCTGCTTGGCGACGGCCGGCTCGAACTTCTCGATCTCCGAGAGGTGGTGGGCGATGATCGCGCAGTACGTCCGCATCGCCTTGGGCAGCAGTCGGTCGGCGTCCGGATCGGCGGCGGTCTCCTCGATCACCTGGTCGAAGGCCCGGATGAAGTCGAGTTGACGAACGTCACCGATTTGAGTGAGTGAGGAGGCGACTCCGCGCCGGTAGAAGACGCCCAGCAGACTCACCACGGCGAACGATTCCGCCTCGCGGTGCAGCTTCCAGATCCACGGCCGGTCCTCCGCCGTGCGCAGCCCGTCCGTGAAGTGCAGCACCCCCTGGTCGAGCAGCCGGCGGTGGTAGGCGCCGGCCCAGGCGTACGCGTAGTCCACCGAGGTCGTCCGGTCCACGGGAAGGATCGCCTTGCGCGGGTTCATCACCTCGTCGCGCCGCCCGTGCGGGACCCGGTGCACCGTACGGCCGCGGTTGGTGGCCTGTACGTGGTCGGTGCGGATGAAGTCGCAGCCCAGGCCCTCGATGGCCGAGACGAGTTCACCGAGGTAGCCCGGTGCGAGCCAGTCGTCCCCGTCCAGGAAGGTCAGGTACTCGCCGTGCGAGGCGTCGAGGCCGGTGTTGCGGGCGGTGGCGAGCCCGCCGTTCTTCTCATGCCGGACATAACGGACTTGGGCGACATCTGAGAGTTCTTCGGCCGCCCGTTCCAGGATTGCCGGGGTTTCATCCTTCGAATGGTCGTCCACCAGCACGAACTCGAAGTCTTCCCGGGCGTTCAGGCGAAGGCTTCTGAGTGTGTCCGGGGCGTACTGCTGGACGTTGTAGAACGGCACGATGACGGAGAGCTTTGGCACGCCAGGAAGCCTACGAGGCTGCCCGGATGCGGATCTTTCCGTTACGGGTACGGTCGGTGAACTCGATGTGGCGGGACTGTGCATTCCGTGTACTTCCCGGTCATCAGCGGGCCAGTTGGGCTCTCGGAAGTGTTCTGTTAACTCTTTGTTGAGTTGAGGTTGGGTTATACCTAAGAAATGGTTCCTAGCGTCGTAGGTGTGCCACCTAGTGCAACGAGTACAACGAAGTCCCTACGGATCGCGGTACTCGCGGACTCCGACACCCGCTGGAAATGGGGTGCGCTGACCGCGGACCGCATCGCTCCGGGTCCGTCCATGGAAGCGGGACCGCGCGCCGACGCGCAAGTCGGTCCTGCCCTGAGCGGATTCCTGCTGCGCGGCCGGGCCACGCCCACCCCGCGCCAGCTGGCGGAGGTGGGGGTCCGCGCCGATTCCATCCGGGAGGTCACCGCCGTAGAGTTCCTGCGCACCATGGAGCAGGAGTCGTACGACGTCGTCGTCCTCGCCCTGGTCGGCGGCGCCGTTCAGGCGATGCTGCACGGCCTGCGGCGGATCTGGGACGGGCGGGCCGAGCGGCCCGTGATCGTCACCGGCTACGTCGGCGTCGTGTACGAGAAGCTCGCCGACGGACTGCTGCTGCGGCACGGTGCGGACCTCGTCCTCGCCAACTCCCGCCAGGACGCGGACCGTTTCCGAGCTGTGTACGAGGGAGTAGGCGCCGACGCCTCGGCGGTCACCGAGGTCGCGCTGCCCTTCCTCGGCGGAGCCACCTACCAGAAGGGGAACGACCCGTACACGGTCGTTTTCGCCGCCCAGCCCTCCGTACCGGAGAACCGCAAGGACCGTACCTACCTGCTCAACCGGCTGATCCAGCACGCAAAGCTGCACCCGGACCGCGAGGTGCTGCTCAAGCTGCGCTCCAAGCCGGGCGAACACACCACACACATCGAGGAGTTGCCCTACCAGAAGCTGGTCGAGAAGCTGGACCCGCCGGCCAACTTCCGTCTCGTCTACGGGCACATGGGCGAGGTCCTAGACCGCACCGACCTGCTGATCACCATCAGCTCCACGGCCGCCCTGGAGTCCCTGCACCGCCGTATCCCCACCGTCGTCCTCAGCGACCTCGGGGTGCGCGAGGCGCTCGGCAACCACCACTTCGTGGGCTCGGGATGCCTGGCATCCTGGGACCAGCTCGACGACGGGTACCAGCCCTCGCCCGACGCGGCCTGGGTGTCCCGGCAGGGCGTCGCCGCCGACGGCTCGTACGAAACGGCCTTCGACGTCGCCCGGTTCCGCATCACCGAGCTGCTGGAAGCCGCCGAACTTCCGCCCCTCGCCCCGTACTACACGCCCGTCACCGCCCCCGGCTACCTCCCCGGCATCCTCGCCCGCCACCACCTCGGCCCGGACGGCACCCCGCTGCCCGGCGCCCCCGCGGCGGACCGGGAACCCAGTCCCGTACGGCAGATAGTCCGCCGAGCCGCCCGTGGCGCCTACCGCCACGGTGTCCAGCGCGTGGCGCCGGTCATCCGGCGGATGGGTGAGCTGTGAGCGCCCACATCCCACGCGTCCCTCGTCAAGGAGAACAGCGAATGTCCAACTCGGAAGCCGGTCAAGCGGGCCAGGCGTCGCCGGTGCGCCGCGTACTCGCGGTGATTCCCGCGCGCGGCGGCTCCAAGGGCGTCCCCGCGAAGAACCTCCTCCCGGTCGGAGGTGTGCCGCTGGTGGCCCGCGCCGTGCGCGAGTGCCGCGCCGCGCGCCTCGTCACGGACGTCGTCGTCTCCACCGACGACCAGGCGATCGCCGCCGCCGCCCGCCAGGCCGGCGCCGAGGTGGTCCTGCGCCCCGCCGCCATCGCCGGTGACACCGCCACCTCGGAGGCCGCCGTCCTGCACGCCATGGACGCCCACGAGGCCCTGCACGGCTCGCCGGTCGACGTGGTCCTGCTCGTCCAGGCCACCAGCCCGTTCATCATCCGCGAGGACATCGACGGGGTCTCGGCCGCCGTCGTGGAGAACGGCGCGGACACCGCCGTGACCGTGGCCGCCTTCCACGGCTTCATCTGGCGCGACGCCGACGACGAGGCCACGGCCGTCGACACCACGTCCGCCGCGTCCGTGGGCGGATCGTCGGTGACCGTCGCCACCAGGACGGCGACGAGTGGCGGTTACGGCGTCAACCACGACAAGGCCTTCCGCCCGCGCCGCCAGGACCGCCCCCAGGACCTCCTGGAGACCGGCGCCGCGTACGCGATGGACGCGACCGGCTTCCGCGAGCACCAGCACCGCTTCTTCGGGCGTACGGAGCTCGTCCGCACCGACCCCGCGCGGGTGCTGGAGATCGACGACCCGCACGACCTCGCCCGCGCACGGGCGTTGGCGCCCCTCTTCGACGCCAACCGCCCCGGCACACTCCCGACCGCCTCCGACATCGACGCGGTCGTCCTCGACTTCGACGGCACCCAGACCGATGACAGGGTGCTGATCGATTCCGACGGACGGGAGGTCGTCTCCGTGCACCGCGGCGACGGCCTCGGCATCGCGGCCCTCCGCAAGAGCGGGCTCTCGATGCTGATCCTGTCCACGGAACAGAACCCGGTCGTCGCCGCCCGGGCCCGGAAACTGCAGATTCCGGTGCTCCACGGCATCGACCGGAAAGACCTCGCACTGAAGCAGTGGTGCGAGGAGCAGGGCATCGCGCCGGAGCGCGTGCTCTACGTCGGCAACGACGTCAACGACCTCCCGTGCTTCGCCCTCGTGGGCTGGCCCGTGGCGGTCGCGAGCGCCCATGACGTCGTGCGCGGCGCCGCACGCGCGGTCACCACCGTTCCCGGCGGTGACGGCGCGATCCGAGAGATCGCCAGCTGGATCCTCGGCCCCTCTCTCGACTCCCTCGACAAGTAAGGAACCACACCCCCATGAGCAACTCCCGTCTGCGCAGCTTCGGTTCGAAGACCGCAGGACCCGGCCACCCGGTCTACGTCGTCGGCGAAATCGGCATCAACCACAACGGCGAGCTGGAGAACGCGTTCAAGCTGATCGACGCCGCTGCCGAGGCCGGCTGTGACGCCGTCAAGTTCCAGAAGCGCACCCCGGAGATCTGCACCCCGCGCGACCAGTGGGACATCGAGCGTGACACCCCCTGGGGTCGCATGACCTACATCGACTACCGCCACCGGGTGGAGTTCGGCGAGGACGACTACCGCCAGATCGACGCGTACGCCAAGAGCCGCGAAATCGACTGGTTCGCCTCCCCGTGGGACACCGAGGCCGTCGCCTTCCTGGAGAAGTTCGACGTACCCGCCCACAAGGTCGCCTCGGCCTCCCTCACGGACGACGAGCTGCTCCGCTCGCTCCGCACCACCGGCCGCACGGTCATCCTGTCCACCGGCATGTCCACCCCGAAGCAGATCCGCCACGCGGTGGAGGTCCTCGGCTCGGACAACATCCTGCTCTGCCACGCCACGTCGACGTACCCGGCGAAGGCCGAGGAGCTCAACCTCCGCGTCATCAACACCCTCCAGGCCGAGTTCCCGAACGTCCCGATCGGTTACTCCGGTCACGAGACGGGCCTGCAGACCACCCTCGCGGCGGTCGCCCTTGGTGCTACCTTCGTCGAGCGCCACATCACCCTGGACCGCGCGATGTGGGGCTCCGACCAGGCCGCCTCCGTCGAACCGCAGGGCCTTGTCCGCCTTGTCCGCGACATCCGCACCATCGAGGCCTCCCTCGGTGACGGCGTCAAGAAGGTCTACGAGTCGGAGCTCGGCCCGATGAAGAAGCTGCGCCGCGTCACAGGCGTCGTCGCGGAGGCGGAGATCGCCGACGCCGCCGGTGAGCCGGTCTCGGTCTGAACTCCTTAAGACGGGACGGTCGTACGTCGATGAGCCCCCGCGCCGGATCCGCCGGCCCCCACACTCTCGCCTTCGTCGAGAGTCCGGTACAGCTCCTGAATGTGCTGGAGTGGGCGCATACCCACGCCCTTCGGCCCGAACGGGCCCGTGTCCCGGCGCCCGGTAGGGCGCCGGCCGGGGGAGTTGCCGGTCCGCCCGGCGCGGGGCTCACCCTCGTCGTCCTCTCGCCGAACGATCCGATGACCCGCGGCCAGCTGCGCCGCATGGCGGACCTGGCCCGTGACGAGGGCTACGAGGTCCGCTGGGAGGAGGCACGCAGCGGCACCGCGGCCCCTTTCCAGACGATCGGCGGCCTCGCCCCGCTGCTGCGCAAGGCCCGCCGCATCGTCATGGGAGATCCGTTCTCCCGCTATGTACAACTCCTGCTGACCATCACCCGGGCCCGCGATCTGGTGGTGGTGGACGACGGTACGGCGACGATGGAGTTCGTCGCCCAACTGGCCCGCGGTGAACGCCTGGTGCGCTGGCACCGGCGCGGCGGCCGTCCCGGCCCGCGGGACCTGCTCTTCGCGCCGGTCTCGTCCTCGGCCCGCCGCCGCCTCACCCCGACCGAGAGACGCTCGGTGGAGGTCTTCTCCTCGATGCCGATCGACTCGGCCCCGGAGGGCGTCCTCCTCACCTCGAACGACTTCTCCTGGACCCGCGCCCGCTTCGGCCCGCCCCGTATCACCAAGGGCGCCGACCTGGTCGGTACGTCCCTGGTCGAAACCGGGGTGGTCGACCAGGAGCACTACCTGGAAGCGGTCCGCACCCTCACCAAGGCCCACGGCGCCACCCGCTACTTCGCCCACCGCCGCGAAAGCACGGAGAAGCTGCATCGTCTGGCCGTCGAGACGGGCCTCGAAGTGGTCCGCCCGGACCTCCCCCTCGAACTGATCGCCCGCAGGGGCCCCATCGGCCGTACGATCCTCAGCTTCCCGTCGACGGTCGTGCACACCCTGCCGCTGGCGCTGGCCGGCACCGAGGTGCGGGTCGCGGTGTGCGACATCGACCCGGCGTGGCTCACGGAGAGCGCGTCGCCCCGAGCGCACGGGTTCCTGTCGGGGGTGACGGGGACGGCGAGGGACGTGACCCGGTTGTCGGCGGTGACCGTGACACCGGTCTGAGCCGGTCCCGGCTTTACGGTTCCTACGGCAGCGTCTTCTCGTACGAATTGTCCTGGTCGGAGTCGTAGACGAGCTTGCCGTCGGTGTCGTATCCCTTGATGCGAGGGGCCGCGGTGACCTGCTGTTCGAGGATTCCGGTGGCGGCGAACCAGCCGTGGTCCAGGGCGGCCTCGCTCGTGGCGGCGCCGAAGGTGACCGTCACCTTGGCCACCGAGGAGTCGACGGTGCCGATGCTGCCCCAGCGGAACGGCAGCTTCCAGCCGCTGCTGTTGATGATCGACTGCTGGTAGAGCTTGCCGCCGTTCATGTCGGGGATGACGAGCCCGGCGCCCGGGTAGGCGTCCGAGCCGACGCTGGTGTTGATGCCGCTCGCCTGGCCGTCCTTCACGTTGCAGATGATCCGGGTCTGCTTCGGCTTCTCCTTGACCGCCACGACGAAGATGCCGTCGCCGGGGGCGTTGTCGTCCCCCGTGCTGTTCATGGCGAGCAGGATGCGGTAGTCGGCCACGACACCCAGATCCGCCCCCGAGCCCCGGCCGGCGTCGTCGGCGAGGCACGCGGCCAGTCCGTTCGCGGCCTGGGGCAGGGTGATGCCGTCGGCGAGCTGGCCGGGGGTGAAGGGGCCGGCGGGAGCGATCAGCGAAGCGGAAGCGGACGGGGACAGCGCCGCCGGCGCGGGGAGGGCGCTGGGCGGGGAGGTGGCCGTCCCCACCACCGTTTCCGCGGGCCGCGAACCGTCCGCCCGCCCGAAGACGTACGCCCCGGCGGGTACCGCGGCCAGGGTCACCAGAACCACCCCGGTGGCCGCGGCACGGCGCCGCGTGCTCGCGAGTGCCTGGCGCTGGATGGTGGCGCAGGGCGCGGGCGATGGCGCGATGGCGTAGGCGTCCTCGGCGAGCAACTCCCGTAGCTGCGCCTCGAAGCTGCCCGGCACGGGGTCGGTGTGGGAGCCGGAGCCGGAGCCGAAACCGGGCCCGGAGGGTGTTCCACCGCCCGGCTTCGAGCCCTTCGAGGACCCCCAGGAAGGGTCCAGGCCCTCGTACGCGACCTCGCGCCCGCGCTCGTTCCCGCTCTCATTCTCGTCCCGGTTCACCGGCTGCCTCCCCGCTCGAACGACATGGGGCCGGGCGCGTCCATGACCTGCGCCAGCCCCGGATACTCACGCAACTTCGCCAGACCCTTGGATGCCTGGCTCTTGACGGTGCCCGGCGAACAGCCCAGAACCTCGGCGGTCTCCGCCTCGGAGAGGTCCTCCCAGTACCGCATGACGACCACCGCCCGCTGCCGCGGCGGCAGCCCCGCCAGCGCGGCCATCAGCACACTCCGCTCGTCGGCGCGCGAGACGGCGTCGTCCCCTCCCGCCACCTCCGGCGGCGCCGCGGTGAGCCGCTCGGCGACCCGACGCTTGCGGAAGCGGTCGCTGTTGCAGCTGACCAACATGCGCCGCACGTACGCCTCCGGACTGTCCGCGCGCCGCACCCTCCGCCACGACCGGTACGCCTTGGCCAACGCGGTCTGGGTCAGGTCCTCGGCGTCGTGCCGATCACCTGTCAACAGATACGCGGTCCGCACCAGATGGGCCCACCGTGCTCTCACGAAGCCCTGAAACTGGGCATCTTCATCGGCATGCATTCAGCACCCCCTCGCCTCCCAGACCACCGCTTCGGGGAATTTGGTTGCCCGGACACCGGCAGTCACGGTCCGTGTCGGTACCGCCGCGTGGCGGTAACGGTTCCGGGATCACCGGGCCGGCTGTGAGACCGTGGGGAAGGAGTACGGGAATGGGCTCGGGTATCTCGGGCGTTTCCGCTGGGGAAGTCCGCGGGTTATCCCCGGCGGGCGGCTCAAGATCCAATCGTTCGGAAAGCCGGGCGAGTTTACCCATCCTCACCAATACCTATGCGGCGTGCGGCCAGATTTTCTTCCCCTAACAGGTTGAACTTTTGTTGATCGTGGGTCAGTTGGCCGCCCGATCGCCCTACCCTTCAGAGGGTGAACCAAGTGACGTCCCGAGAGTCCGAGGCCGATCTCCCCGGGGAAGCCGTGCTACCCGGCGCGCTGCCCGAGGCACTGCGCGCCGAACTTGTCGCGTTCCGCCGCGACTTGCACATGCACCCCGAGCTCGGCAACCAGGAGTTCCGCACCACCGCGGCGCTCAAGGCGCGCCTGGAGCTGGCGGGTCTTGAACCGCGCGTGCTCGACACCGGTACCGGACTCATCTGTGACATCGGCGACTGGGACGGCGTACGCCCCATGCTCGCCCTGCGTGCCGACATCGACGCGCTGCCCATCCCGGACACGAAGGCCGACTGCGCCTACCGGTCGACCGTGCCCGATCGCGCCCATGCCTGCGGACACGACGTGCACACGTCCGTCGTGCTCGGCGCCGGTCTCGTACTCGCGGAGCTGCACCGGGAGGGGCGGCTGCCGCGGCCGGTGCGGCTGATCTTCCAGCCCGCCGAGGAGGTGCTGCCCGGCGGCGCCCCGGACGCGATCGAGTCGGGCGTCCTCGAAGGCGTCGGGCGGATCATCGGCGTGCACTGCGACCCCAGGGTCGACGCGGGGCGCATCGGGCTGCGGCACGGCGCCATCACCTCCGCGTGCGACCGGCTCGAGGTCGCACTCGACGGCGCCGGCGGTCACACCGCGCGCCCCCACCTCACCACCGACCTCGTCACCGCCGCCGCACGCGTCGCCACCGACGTCCCCACCCTGGTCGCCCGCCGCACCGACGCACGCAGCGGGCTCGCCGTGACCTGGGGGCGTATCGAATCCGGGCACGCCTGCAATGTGATCCCGAACCACGCCGAGCTCTCCGGGACCGTGCGCTGCCTTGACCTTGCCGCCTGGCGGGCCGCGCCCGACCTGGTGCACGCGGCGATCGACGAGATCGCGAACCTCTACCGGGCGAAGTCCGAGATCAACTACATCCGAGGTGTTCCGCCGGTCGTCAACGACCCGGCCGTCACCGACCTGCTGCGTGCCGCCATGACCGCCCGGCGGGGTGTGCACTCCATCGAGGACACCGAGCAGAGCCTGGGCGGCGAGGACTTCTCCTGGTACCTGGAGCACGTGCCCGGCGCGATGGCCCGGCTCGGTGTGCGCACGCCCGGCGAGCGCGTCCCCCGCGATCTGCACCAGGGTGACTTCGACGCCGACGAGTCGGCGATCACGGTGGGCGTGGAGCTCTTCACCGCGGCGGCCCTGCTCGACGGGGAGCCCCTGCTCGAGGTGGGGCTCCTCCTCGACACCGGGGTGTGAGGGAGGGGCGCGACCCCTGTTCGCCTCCAGGGTCGTGCCCCTGTTCCGGTCGCTTCCGGTAGCGCCCCGAACCCCTCCGTCGTAGCGTGGTGACCGCACAAGCGCAACCGCTTGCCCAGTCACACATGCCGCGCAACCCGCACACGGATCGTCACCGGCACAGCAGGTGCTCTGTCCCCAAGTGCACCTTTCGACCCCATAGTTCACAGGGACGTAACCGGCCATCGGCACGAATGGATAACGGCCAGGCGAAACACCGTTCCCTGAACTGTCTACGCGCGTTAATGTGCGCCGAACTCAGCACCCACTGCGGGGCTTTGGAGAATGGGGAACCTTCAGATGCGTCGGATATCCAGCCTGACCCGTGTCGCGGTGGGGGTCGCGTCGCTCGCACTCGCGGCCACGGCCTGTGGCGGCACCAGCAATGATGCAGGCGACAGCAGCAGTAGCGAGAGCAGCGGTGGCAAGGGTCTCGCCATCGCCTACGACATCGGTGGCAAGGGCGACCAGTCCTTCAACGACGCGGCGTACGCGGGCCTGGAGAAGGCGAAGGCCGAGTTCAAGTACGACACCCAGGACATCGAGCCCACCGACGGTGAGACCGACGCCGACAAGGAGCAGCGGCTCGCCTCGCTGGCCAAGCAGGGCTACAACCCGGTCATCGGCATCGGGTTCGCCTACGGCCCCGCGTTGACGGCTGTCGCGAGCAAGTACCCGGACACCACCTTCGGCATCGTGGACTCGGTCGTCGAGGGTGCCAACGTGGCGTCCCTCGTCTTCGCCGAGCAGGAGTCCTCCTACCTCGCCGGTGTCGCCGCCGCCAAGGCCACCAAGACCAACACCGTCGGCTTCGTGGGCGGTGTGGACATCCCGCTCATCCACAAGTTCGAGGCGGGCTACAAGCAGGGCGTCGAGGACACCAACCCCAAGGTCACCGTCCTGTCGCAGTACCTGACGCAGACCGCCGAGGAGGGTGGCTTCTCCAGCCCCGACAAGGGCAAGGCGGCCGCCGAGGGTCAGCTGGAGAAGAACGCGGACGTCATCTACCAGGCCGCCGGCCTCTCCGGCCAGGGTGTGATCGAGGCCGCCGCCAAGGAGAAGAAGTGGGCGATCGGCGTTGACTCCGACCAGTACAACCAGGCGGCCCTCGCCACGTACAAGGACTACATCCTGACCTCCGCGCTCAAGGACGTCGGTGGCGCGGTGTACTCGCTCGCCAAGTCGGTCAAGGACGGCAAGCCGCTGACCGGTACGCAGACCTTCGACCTGAAGGTGGACGGCGTCGGCCTCGCCGACAGCAACCCGAAGATGGCGGAGATCTCCGGTCTCACCGACGCCGTGGCCAAGGCCAAGGCGGGCATCATCGACGGCACGATCAAGGTCAAGACCGAGTAGCGACCCGCCTGTACGGGCGAACGCGAACAAAGTCACAAAAAGCGGGCGGGCGCCGAAAGGTGCCCGCCCGCCGCCGTATCCGCACCGCGCCCGCTGCCGTGCCGCACCGCAGGTCACTCACCGCCACCACCCCTTTGCGGTCGGCAAGGCTTGCCCCCACAAATGAGCGCCGTCGGGCACAGCCGGATAACAAGGTGGACAGAAGGGGTTTTCTAGTTGGTCTACGCGCGTTAATCTGCGGCGAAGCCAGCGCCGAAGTCGTTCCGTCAGGCGCTTGTACGACAGGAGCACAACTCATGCGCCGGGTTCCCCGCATCGCCATCGCAGGCGCCGCGACCGCGTCTCTCGCCCTCGTTCTGTCCGCCTGTGGCGGCACCTCGACCTCGTCCAGCTCGTCGGAGTCGAAGGGCGACCTCGGTCTCGCCATCGCGTACGACGTCGGCGGCAAGGGTGACCAGTCCTTCAACGACGCCGCGTACGCGGGCCTGGAGGAGGCGCAGAAGGAGTTCGGCTACAAGACCGCCGACGTCGAGCCCACCGACGGAGAGACGGACGCCGACAAGACGCAGCGCCTGGTCTCGCTGGCCAAGCAGGGCTACAACCCCGTCATCGGCATCGGCTACGCCTACGCGCCGGCCATCAAGGAAGCCGCGGCGAAGTACCCCGACACCACCTTCGGCATCGTCGACGACTCCACGGTCGAGACGGCGAACGTCGCGGACCTGGTCTTCTCCGAGCAGGAGGCCTCCTACCTCGCCGGTGTGGCCGCCGCCAAGGCCACCAAGACCAACACCGTCGGCTTCGTGGGCGGCGTGGACGTGCCGCTGATCCACAAGTTCGGCGCGGGCTTCGAGCAGGGCGTCAAGGACACGAACCCCAAGGTCACCGTCCTGTCGCAGTACCTGACACAGACCGCCGAGGAGGGTGGCTTCTCCAGCCCCGACAAGGGCAAGACGGCCGCCGAGGGCCAGATCGAGAAGAAGGCCGACGTCGTCTACGCGGCGGCCGGTCTGTCCGGTCAGGGTGTCATCGAGGCCGCCTCCGCCAACAAGGTGTGGGCGATCGGTGTCGACTCCGACCAGTACAAGCAGGAAGCGCTGAGCAAGTACAAGGCGTCCATCCTGACGTCCGCGACCAAGGACGTCGCCAAGGCGGTCTACAACCTCGCGAAGTCGGTCGAGGACGGTAAGCCGGAGACCGGTATCGTTCGGGGCGACCTGAAGTCCGGTGAGGTCGGCCTCGCCGACTCCAACCCGGTTTTCAAGGACGACACCGCTATCCAGGACGCCGTAGCGGCAGCCAAGGAGAAGATCATCAGCGGCGAGATCAAGGTCAAGACCAGCTGACGAGCAAGATCTCAGGAGCAGCCGAGCGGCTCCGGGGAAGTTCAGGAAGGCTCTCTCGGGCCGCCCGCTCTTCCCCGGAGCCGCTTGGTAACCGCGGGGTTACGTCCGCTCAACGGGATGCGGGGAGTCTGGCTCTCCGTATCCCGTTCTCGCGGCGCGCCGCCCCTTAAGTTGCCGTAGGGGCGCTACGCGCGTAGACGACCCCCTTTCCCTCAGGAGATGCGCCATCAACGCGTCCAGCAGCCCTCCGGCCGGCGCGGTCAACGGCCAGGTGACCGCAGTCGAACTCGCCGGGATCACCAAGCGATTCCCGGGCGTCGTGGCCAACCACGACATTCACCTCAGCGTCCGCAAGGGCACGGTCCACGCCCTCGTCGGTGAGAACGGCGCCGGCAAGTCGACGCTGATGAAGATCCTCTACGGCATGCAGAAGCCGGACGAGGGCACCATCGCCGTCGAAGGCGAGCAGGTCACCTTCTCGTCGCCCGCCGACGCCATCGCGCGCGGCATCGGCATGGTCCACCAGCACTTCATGCTCGCCGACAACTTCACCGTCCTGGAGAACGTCGTCCTGGGCAGCGAGAAGCTCTACGGCATCGGAGCCAAGGCCCGCCGCAAGATCCTGGACCTCTCCAAGCGGTACGGCCTCGGTGTGCGCCCCGACGTCCTGGTCGAGGAGCTCGGTGTCGCCGAGCGGCAGCGCGTGGAGATCCTCAAGGTCCTCTACCGCGGTGCCCGCATCCTGATCCTGGACGAGCCCACAGCGGTCCTCGTCCCGCAGGAGGTCGAGGGGCTCTTCGCCAACCTGCGCGAGCTCAAGTCCGAGGGCCTGTCGGTCATCTTCATCTCGCACAAGCTGGGAGAGGTCCTCTCCGTCGCCGACGACATCACGGTCATCCGCCGCGGGACCACGGTCGGTACCGCCGTCCCCTCCGAGACCACCTCGCGTCAGCTCGCCGAACTGATGGTGGGCAGCGAGCTGCCGACTCCGGAGACCGCCGAGTCCACGGTCACCGACCGGCCGGTCCTGACCGTCACCGACCTGCGTCTGGTCGCCCCCGGCGGCAAGGCCCTGCTCGACGACATCACCTTCACGATCCACGCCGGTGAGGTGCTCGGCCTCGCCGGCGTTGAGGGCAACGGCCAGACCGAGCTGATCGACGCGTTGATCGGCCTCAAGGGTGCCGACTCCGGCATCATCACGCTGGCCGAGGAGGAGATCACCTCCTGGGCCACCCGCAAGCGCCGCGAGCAGGGCATCGGCTACATCCCCGAGGACCGCCACCGTCACGGCCTGCTCCTGGAGGCCCCCCTCTGGGAGAACCGCATCCTCGGCCACGTCACCGAGAAGCCCAACGCGAAGGGCGTCTGGCTGGACATCAAGGGCGCCCAGGCAGACACCCGCCGGATCGTCGAGGAGTACGACGTCCGCACGCCCGGCATCGACGTCACCGCGGCCTCCCTCTCCGGTGGCAACCAGCAGAAGCTGATCGTCGGCCGTGAGATGAGCGCCAAGCCGCGCTTCCTGATCGCCGCCCATCCCACCCGCGGTGTGGACGTCGGCGCGCAGGCCCAGATCTGGGACCAGATCAGGGAGGCCCGCCGCGAGGGTCTCGCCGTACTGCTGATCTCCGCGGACCTGGACGAGTTGATCGGTCTTTCCGACACCCTCCGGGTGATCTACAACGGCAAGCTGGTCGCGGACGCCAATCCCGCCACCATCACCCCGGAGGAGCTCGGCACGGCCATGACCGGCGCCGCCACCGGACACCTGGAGAACGAGGAGCTCGCCGAACAGGTGGAGCTCGAAGAGCAAGCCGCTGACCAAGCCGAACAGGTGGAGCTCGAAGAGCAAGCCGCTGACCAAGCCGAACAGGCTGAGCCGGAACAGGCCGAGCCCGAACAAGCCGAGACCACGGCAGACACCCCGGACGCCCCGGAAGACGAGGCCCGCTGATGAAGAAGTTCGACAAGGAGCGCCTGCTCCTCGCGGTGGCCGGACCGGTCATCGCGCTCGTCGTGGCCGTGGCGCTGACCTCGGTCGTGCTGATCGCCTCGGGGAAGAACCCGATCGAGCCGTACACGCTCATGTTCGAGCAGGCCGGGTACTCCGACATCCAGGTCCTGATCATCAACCAGGCCTCGATGTACTACATCGCGGCCCTCGCGGTGGCCATCGGCTTCCGGATGAACCTGTTCAACATCGGCGTCGACGGGCAGTACCAGCTCGCCGCCATGATGGCCGCGGTCGTCGGCGCACATGTCGCGCTGCCGGCCGTCCTCCAGGTCCCGCTGCTGATCCTGACCGCGGTCTGTACCGGCGCGTTCTGGTCCGGCATCGCGGGTGTCCTCAAAGTCACCCGCGGGGTCAGCGAGGTCGTCGCGACGATCATGCTGAACGCGATCGCGACCTCCGTCATCGCCTACCTGTGGCTGCCCAGCGTCTTCGGCGTCAAGGTCGGCAACAACAACACCACCGGCGAGATGCACAAGTCCGGCTGGGTGCCCGGGTTCAACATGGGTGACGCCGGCGAGATCTACGGCCTCGTCGTCCTCGCGGCGCTGCTCGGCATCGGCTACTGGGTCGTGCTCAACCGGACCCGCTTCGGCTTCGACCTGCGCGCCTCGGGCGCCTCGGAGACCGCCGCCGCGGCCAGCGGTGTGAACCCCAAGCGCATGGTGCTCACCGCCATGCTCGTCTCCGGCGGTCTGGCCGGCCTCGCGGGCCTGCCGATCCTGCTCGGCGACTCACACACGTACAGCCTGAACTTCCCGACCGGCATCGGCTTCCTGGGCATCGGCATCGCCCTCCTCGGTCGCAACAGCCCCACCGGCATCGCCTTCGCGGCCCTGCTGTGGGCCTGGCTGGACAAGGCCTCGCCCGAGCTCGACTACAACGGCTACGACAAGGAGATCGCGGTCATCATGCAGGGCCTGATCGTGCTCTCCGTCGTCGTCAGCTACGAGGCCGTACGTGAGTGGGGTCTGCGCCGCCAGCAGCGTCGCGTCGGCGCGGAGCTTGCCGCGGGCCACGTCCTCGGCGCCTCCTCCGACAACAACACCCAGAAGGAGGTGGCGGGCCGATGACCACCGCAACCGACGTCAACCAGCCCTCGCTGAAGACCGAGGCCCCCGCCGGCCGCCGGCTGTCGCTCCCCGTCCTTCTGCTGGTCATCGCGGGCGGCCTGGCGCTGACCTCGATCGTCCGCATCATCACCGGCGCCGACGGCATCACCAACGTCAGCCAGATGTCCACCGCGCTCCAGCTCGCCGTCCCGATCGGCCTCGCCGGTCTCGGCGGTCTGTGGGCCGAGCGGGCGGGCGTCGTCAACATCGGCCTCGAAGGCATGATGATCCTCGGCACCTGGTTCGGTGCCTGGGCCGGCTACCAGTGGGGCCCGTGGACCGGCGTCCTCGTCGGCATCATCGGCGGCTGCATCGGCGGTCTGCTGCACGCGATCGTCACGATCACCTTCAACGTCAACCACATCGTCTCCGGTGTGGCCATCAACATCCTGGCCCTCGGCGCCACCCGCTACCTCGCCCCGCTCGCCTTCGAGGGCGTCCAGGGCGGCTCGGCCAAGCAGTCCCCGCCGGTCGACTCGCTCGGCAGCTTCACGGTGCCAGGACTCTCCGACGGGCTCAGCACGCTCAACGAGAAGGGCTGGTTCTTTATCTCGGACATCGCGGGCCTGCTCGGCGGGCTCGTCACCGATGTGTCCTGGCTGACCCTGATCGCCATCGCGCTGATCCCCGCCACCTGGTGGATCCTCTGGCGCACCCCCTTCGGCCTGCGCCTGCGGTCCTGCGGCGAGAACCCGATCGCGGCCGAGTCGCTCGGCGTCAACGTCTACAAGTACAAGTACATCGCCGTGATCATCTCCGGCGGTCTGGCCGGCCTCGGCGGCGTCTTCCTCTCCATCGTGGCCAACCCCTTCTATCTGGAGGGCCAGACCAGCGGACGCGGCTACATCGGTCTCGCCGCGATGATCTTCGGCAACTGGATGCCGGGCGGACTCGCCATCGGCGCGGGCCTGTTCGGCTACACCGACAGCCTCAACCTGCGCGGCGGCTCCGAGAACGTCCACGCGCTGCTCCTCCTCGCCGCCATCCTGCTGCTCATCGGCGCGGTCTGGCTGGTGATCAGGAAGAGGTACGTGCCCGCAGGGATCACCCTGGTCATCGGCGTGCTGGTGTTCCTCTGGTACGCCACCACCAACGAGGTCCCGAACCAGGTCGTCTCCGCCACGCCGTACGTCATCACGCTGCTCGTCCTCGCGCTGTCGGCGCAGCGACTGCGGATGCCGAAGGCGGACGGTCTGCCGTACCGGAAGGGGCAGGGCAAGTGACCTCCGCCGACGAGGGTCCCGCTGCCGTGGACTGGGACGCGCTGCGGGAGGTGGCCCGCGCGGCCATGTCCCGTGCGTACGCCCCGTACTCGGGCTACCCGGTCGGTGTCGCCGCCCTCGTCGACGACGGCCGGACCATCTCCGGCTGCAACGTCGAGAACGCCTCCTACGGGGTCGGGCTGTGCGCCGAGTGCGGTCTGGTCTCCGAGCTGCAGAACACCGGGGGCGGCCGGCTGACGCACTTCACCTGCGTCGACGGGCGGGGCGAGGTCCTCGTCCCGTGCGGGCGCTGCCGCCAGCTGCTGCATGAGTTCGGCGGGCCGGGGCTGATCCTGGAGACCCCGGCCGGGATCCTGCCGCTCTCCGAGATGCTGCCGCAGGCCTTCGGGCCGGAGTATCTCAACAAGTAATTCCGTGCGGCCCCTCCTGATCGAGCGATCGACCGATCGACCGGTCATGTGGGGGCCGCTCACCTTTTGGAAGGAAAGCCATGGCTGTGTTGTCGATGGATGCCGTCTCTGTCATCCGCACCAAGCGGGACCGCGGTGAGCTCAGTGACGAGCAGATCGACTGGGTCATCGACGCGTACACCCGCGGCGAGGTCGCCGACTACCAGATGGCCGCCCTCAACATGGCGATCCTGCTCAACGGCATGGACCGCCGGGAGATCGCCCGCTGGACCGCCGCGATGATCGCCTCCGGCGAGCGCATGGACTTCTCGTCGCTGTCCCGCCCGACCGCCGACAAGCACTCCACGGGCGGCGTGGGCGACAAGATCACGCTTCCGCTGGCGCCCCTGGTGGCGGCCTGCGGCGCGGCCGTCCCGCAGCTGTCCGGCCGAGGCCTCGGCCACACCGGCGGCACCCTCGACAAGCTGGAGTCGATCCCCGGCTGGCGCGCGCTGCTGTCGAACGAGGAGATGCTCTCCGTACTGGACGGCGTCGGCGCGGTGATCTGCGCGGCGGGCGACGGTCTCGCCCCCGCGGACAAGAAGCTGTACGCGCTTCGCGACGTCACCGGCACGGTGGAGGCGATCCCGCTGATCGCCTCGTCCATCATGTCGAAGAAGATCGCCGAGGGGACGGGCTCGCTGGTCCTGGACGTGAAGGTCGGCACCGGCGCCTTCATGAAGACCATCGAGGACGCGCGTGAACTCGCCTCCACGATGGTCGGGTTGGGCACGGACCACGGGGTGAAGACGGTCGCGCTCCTCACGGACATGTCGACGCCGCTGGGTCTGACGGCGGGCAACGCCCTTGAGGTCCGCGAGTCGGTGGAGGTTCTCGCGGGCGGCGGCCCCTCGGACGTCGTCGACCTCACCATCGCCCTGGCCCGCGAGATGCTCGACGCGGCCGGTGTGAAGAGCGCCGACCCGGCGAGGGCGCTCGCCGACGGCTCCGCGATGGACGTCTGGCGTCGCATGATCGCCGCGCAGGGCGGCGATCCGGACGCCCCGCTGCCCGTCGCGCGCGAGCAGCATGTCGTCACGGCGCCCGAGTCGGGCGTGCTCACCCGCCTCGACGCGTACGACATCGGCATCGCCGCCTGGCGGCTGGGCGCCGGACGCGCCCGCAAGGAGGACCCGGTGCAGGCGGGAGCGGGCGTCGAGCTGCACGCAAAGCCCGGCGACACGGTGACCGCGGGCCAGCCCCTGCTCACCCTCCACACGGACACCCCGGAGCGCTTCGAGTACGCCCTTCAGTCGGTCGAGGGCTCGTACGACATCGCTGCCGCGGGCACCGACTTCAAGGCTGCCCCTGTGGTGCTGGAGCGTATCGCCTGACCTGGTATTTCATCGCTCCGGCGGCGGGCGGTACCTCCTGCGGGGGTACCGCCCGTCCGGTGAAGACTTCGGGCGCCGCGATGAGTTCTCCGCTCCCCGTCGGTCTACTGGGTGTGGATGCCACGACACCCGCCGTACTCGTGCTGCCAGGGCCCGTCGCCAAGGACGAGGTGCCCCGGCTCTGTGACGACGTGCGGGCGAGGCTGGAGACAACCGGCAGCGGGGTCGTGGTGTGCGATGTCGCGGGGCTCGGGCCGCCCGGGCTCGGCACCGTCGACCTGCTCGCCAGGCTGGAGCTCGCCGCGCGGCGGGCGGGGGGACGGATACGCCTGCGGAACCCGTCCCCGGCCCTGCGCGCCCTACTCGACCTGGTCGGACTCCGCTTCGATGCCGTGGATGCCTTCGACCCTTTCGACGGCGCGGACTCCTTCGGCTCCTCGGACCCCGTCGGGACCTTCGAGCCGGAGGGGCAGTCCGAAGAGCGGGAACCAGCGGGCGGTGTCCAGGAAGCAGTGGAACCCGGTGATCCGGCCCTTTGAGATCTCCAGCACCTGTACGGCCCAGGGCGAGAAGCCGCCCTCCTCCGGATCCGGCTTGTAGTGGGCGAAGCCCGGCAGGCCATTGACCTCGACCGGCACCAGGCGCGAGTTCGCGCAGCCCGCGCCCAGCGTCGTCATGAAGCCGGTGATGTCCTCCGTGCCGACCAGCCACAGGTCGAACGGCGGCATCGTCATGATCGCGTCCTCGTGGAGCAGCGCCGTCAGCGCCGTCATGTCGTACCCCTCGAAGGCGGCGACATAGCGCTCCAGAAGCTTCTGCTGCTCCTCGTCGAGCGGGTCGGAGGTGGCGGCGTCCGCACCGGCTCCCTCGCTCTCCGCGAGGGTCGAGCGGGCTCGCTGGAGCGCGCTGTTGACCGACGCGACCGTCGTGCCGAGCAGTTCGGCGACTTCGGAGGCCTTCCACGCGAGGACCTCGCGCAGGATCAGCACCGCGCGCTGCTTGGGCGGCAGCTGCTGCAGGGCGGCCATGAAGGCGAGGCGCACCGACTCCTTCGCCACCGCGGCCTCGGCCGGGTCGGTGACCTCGGGCAGGACGCGGGCGGTGGGCATCGGCTCCAGCCAGGTGTGGTCCGGACGTGGGTTCAGTGCTGCCTGGGCCAGCGGTGAGGGTGCCGTCAGATCCATCGGACGCGCCCTCTTGTTGCCCGCGTTCAACATGTCCAGGCATACGTTCGTCGCGATCCGGTACAGCCAGGAACGCATCGAGGAGCGGCCCTCGAACTTGTCGTAACTGCGCCAGGCGCGGACCATCGTGTCCTGCACCGCGTCCTCGGCCTCGAAGGAGGAGCCGAGCATCCGGTAGCAGTACCCGGTCAGCTCGACCCGGTGTTTCTCCAGCCGGACGTCCAGGTCTGTCGTCGTCGCCGTGCCGTCGCTCATAGCCAACCCACCCCTGTGGCCGTTTCCGCCGCGCCTTCGCGACGTACTTCGGAAGCTACCGCAGCCCACTGACAATGGCCTGGGGAGTGGGGAAAGCCGCAGGTCAGGGGTGGTTGGTTTCTCGCCCCCGCCGCCCCTTCCCGTCCCGTACCTCCGGGGCTCCGCCCCGTTTCAGCCAGTCCGGCGTTTGAGGACGAGCGCGTTCAGCGCGACAGCGGGGGTCTGGGGGCGGCAGCCCCCAGGAGCAAGGGACGGGTAGGGGCGGAGGGGGCGAAAAACTTCAGTGCGCCAGAACCGGCCTCCGCCGGGCCTCCACCCGCGCCGCGTGGGACCCGAACACCGTGATGGCGACGACGCCGAGCACGGCGAGGAGGCCGAGGGAGACCGTCCCCGCCCAGCCACCCGAGTGGAACGCGACGGCCCCGAGCGTGCTGCCGACGCTGGACCCGACGTAGTACGCGGACTGATAGAGCGCGGACGCCTGCGCCCGCCCCCGCGTCGCCGTGTGACTCACCGACGACGACGCCACCGCGTGCCCCGCGAAGAACCCCGCGGTGATCAGCACCAGCCCGAGCAGGATGAGCGGTAGCGAGTCGGCCAGGGATACCAACAGACCCGCGGTCGTCGTGCCGCCCGCCAGATACAGGGAGCCCCGCCGACCCAGGCGGGCGACCAGCTTCCCCGCCGTCGACGCCGACACCGTACCCACCAGATACACCAGGAAGATCGAGCCGATGATGCCCTGAGGGAGCGAGAAGGGCGCCTCGGTGAGGCGGTAGCCGATCACCGTGTACACCCCGCCGAACACCGTCATGAACAGCGCACCGATCGCGTACAGCCGGCACAGCAGCGGGTTCGAGAGGTGGTCACGGACCGTGCGGACCAGCACACGCGGCCGCAGCGACCCGGCCACGAAGTGCTGAGGGGCGGGAATCAGCATCCGGAACGCCACCGCGCACGCCACCGCGATCAGGCCGATCACGCCGACGGCGACCCGCCAGCCCCACTCCTGCGCGACCCAGCCGGTGATGACCCGCCCGCTCATGCCACCGACGCTGTTGCCCGCGACGAACAGACCGATCGCGGTGATCAGCGCCTTCGGCCGGACCTCCTCGGCCAGATACGCGGTCGCCGACGCCGGCAGCCCCGCGAGCGCCGCGCCCTGCACGGCCCGCAGCGCGATCAGGGCGCCGATCGACGGGGCGAACGGGACCAGCAGGCCGACGGTCACAGCCACCACCAGCGACGCCGTCATCAACGTACGCCGCCCGAACCGCTCCGACAGCGCACTCATGGGGAGGACGAACAGCGCCAGCGCGCCCGTCGCGGCCGACACCGTCCAGCTCGCGTCACTCGCGCTGACAGCGAAGTCGTGCGAGATGAGAGGGAGGAGCGCCTGAGTGGAGTAGAGGAGCGCGAAGGTCGCGACGCCCGCGAGGAAGAGGGCGAGGCTCATCCGGCGGTAACCGGGCCCGCCCGGGGCCATACGGGAGTCGGTTGGGACGGCAGGAGCTGAGGCGGAGGCGGTGGCAGTGGTGGCGGTGGTCGCGGCGTCCACGGTTGTGGACGCCCCGGTACTGGCAGAAGGCATGCTTCGAAGCTAAAGACCCGCCGCTCATCCGTCCAATGCACGGAAACGCCATAATCGTTCCTGTGATGCATGAGCAGAGGTCAGAAGCGCACCTGTCACCGTCCAGTGACACACAAGACATCGTCGCCATCCTCGCCCCGCGCCTCGCCCACTTCGCGGGAGTGGCCCGCACCGAGCACGTCACGCGGGCCGCCCAGGAGATGGGGGTGCCGCAGTCGACCCTGTCGCGGGCCATGGTCCGGCTCGAACAGGACCTGGGCGTCGACCTGTTCGCGAGAAGGGGACGGACGGTCTCGCTCACCCCGGCAGGCCGTACGTTCCTCGGTTCCGTCGAAAGGGCCCTGGCGGAGATCGAGCGCGCCGCCGAGGAGGTGCGCGCGGACGCCGACCCGGCCACCGGCAAGGTCGCCTTCGGTTTTCTGCACACCATGGGGTCGGAAACGGTCCCCGGGCTCATCCGTGCCTTCCGCGCCGACCACCCCCGCGTCCGCTTCAGCCTCGTCCAGACCTACGGCGAGGCGATGCTGGAACGGCTGCGCTCCGGAGAGCTGGACCTGTGCCTCACCTCGCCCGTGCCGGACGCGCCCGACCTGGTGGCCCGCCGCCTCGACGAGCAGAAGCTCCGGCTCGTCGTCCCCGCCGACCACCGGCTGGCCGGCCGCAAACGCATCCGCCTCGCCGAGGCCGCCGACGAGACCTTCGTGACCCTGGAACCCGGCTACGGCCTGCGCCGTATCACCGACGCCGTCTGCCGGGAGGCGGGCTTCAAGCCGAGGGTCGCCTTCGAGGGTGAGGAGGCGGAGACGCTACGAGGTCTCGTCGCCGCCGGTCTCGGGGTGGCCCTGCTCCCGCCACCGGCCTTCGCCCGCCCGGGAGTTGTCGAGCTGACGGTCACCGCCCCGCGCGCGGTGCGCGAGATCGGCGTCGCCTGGCTCGACGGTCACCCGGACACCCCGCCCGTAGCGGCCTTCAAGAAGTTCCTGCTGTTACGGCGGGGGCACTTGCTGCCGGAGTGACTCGCTGCCGCGGGGCCCGCGTCAGCAGCCCGTGCCGCGGCGCCAGACACCAGGTGATGATGAAGACGCCGGTCAGTACGACGACCACCGAACCACCGGCGGCGAGGTCGTATGCGTACGACACATAGAGCCCGGCCACACTGCCCGCGCACCCGATGCCGGACGCGAGCGCGGTCATCGCCCACAACCGGTCCGTCAGCATGCGGGCCGTCGCCGCGGGCGTGATGAGCAGTGCCAGGACGAGGATGTTGCCGACGGCCTCCAGTGACATCACGATCGTCGCGGTGACGACGACGTACAGCGTCAGATCGAGGCGGAAGACCGGCAGCCCGGCCGCGCGGGCGGTCTCCCGGTCCAGGCTGACGGCCACCAGTTCCTTGCGGAGCGCGAGGACGACGGTGACCAGCACCGTCCCGATCCCGGCCACCGTCCATACGTCGGACGCCGACACGGCGAGCACCTGCCCGAACAGGAACGACGACAGGTCGGTCGTCCAGCTGTCGCGCGTCGATACGAGGACGATCCCGAGCCCGAACGCGAAGGCGAAGAACACCCCGATGACGGTGTCCTCCTTCAACCGCCGGTTCTGCGACACGAACGCGATCAGTACGGCGGTGGTGATTCCGGCGGCCGCCCCGCCGATCAGCAGGTTCCCCTCGAGGGTGTAGGCCAGCGCCACGCCGGGGAACGCCGAGTGCGCCACCGCGTCCCCGATGAACGCCATCCCGCGCAGTACGACGTACACCCCGACGACTCCGCAGACGAGTCCGACGACGGCCGCGACGGTGAACGCCCGCTGCATGAAGGGCAGTTCCCAGGGGTCGAGTAGAAAGTCGATCATGCCGAAGCCCCTGTCGGTCCCATCGCGCGGTCGAGGCCGAACGCCCGCAGCATCTGTTCCGGGTCCGCGAGCAGTTCCGGGCCGCCCTCCGCGACGACCGTCCCGTTGATCAGCACCACCCGGTCGCAGGTGCGGGCGGCGGCCGCCAGGTCGTGGGTCGTCATCAGCAGTGCCTTGCCCTGTTCGCGGGTGAGTTGTCCGAAGAGGTCGTTGAGCAGGTGCTGCGTGGGTACGTCGACTCCGGTGAACGGCTCGTCCAGCAGCAGGAGTTCGGGCTCAGCGGCGAGAGCGCGCGCCACGAGCACGCGCTGCCGTTGCCCGCCCGACAGCTCTCCGATGGGCCGGCGGCGGAGCGCGGTGAGTCCGGTGAGTTCCAGGGCCCGGTCGACAGCCGCCCGGTCGGCGGCGCGCGGCACCCGCAGCCAGCCGATGGACCGGGTACGGCCCGTCAGTACGGCCCCCGCGATGTCGATGGGGAAGTCCCAGGCGAACTCGTGGCGTTGGGGCACGTACCCGATGGGCGACGACTCGGTGCGCACCGTCCCCGAGGCGAGCGGGACAAGGCCGAGGACCGCCCTCAACAGGGTCGTCTTTCCCGCCCCGTTGGGCCCGATGAGCCCCACCAGCTCGCCCCTGTCGACGCTCAGCGACGCCTCCCGCAGGGCCGGGCGCCCGCCCAGGACGACGGACGTCGAGTCGACCGTGAGCAGAGTGCCGCTCATGCCGCGTCACCTGTACGGCGGCGTCGTACGGCCCAGACGGCACCCGTGCCGGCCACCGCGAGACCGGCGGCCACGGACCCGAGGAGGACGGGGTTGTCCGCGCCGGTGTGGGCCATGGAACCGGAAGGGGCGGCAATCGCGGTGGAGCTGTCGGACGTCTTCGGATTCCCGGAGTCTTTGGCGGTCTCCGACGTGCCCTCCCCGCCGCTCACCTGCGACGGATCGGTGTCGTCCCCGACCACGAAGGCCAGCGTCTCGGTGTCGCTCACCTTCGTCCCGTCCGCCAACTGCCCCGACATGGTGAACGTCAGCCGGTACGTCCCCTCCTTCCGGAAGGCCCAGCCGCCGTGCGCGTGGGTGTTCTGGGCGACATCGAAGGAGTCCGGCACGCCGTCCGCGCTGTTGAAGAGGACGTCGGCGCCCGACAGTCCGTCGTACGTGTAGAGCGCGAAGTCGCCCGGCCCGTCAGCCTTGTCGAGCGAGAACTTCACCTCGCCCTTGGCCGCCCCCGACGCGATGTTCTCGGTCGACCAGCCGGGCCACAGCAGCCCGTCCTGCTGTATCTGGTCGAGCAGGAACACCGGGTCGCCCGCCTTGCCGAGAAACGCGAAGTCGTCGTTGTCCGGGATGGTCTTCTTGGCGCCCGGCTTGACGTGCAGTACGAGGGACGAGGGCTCGCGCCAGGTGGTCTTCCCGGCGACGGTTCCGTCCTTGACGTGGATCTGCATCCGGCCGTCCACGACGCGGGCGGCGATGTCGATGTGCCCCTCGTCGAGGGTTGTCCTGGTGGAGACGACGGTCACGTCGTCCTCGGCGGCGGACTGGCTTTCCTCGGCGGCGAGTTCGGTGACCTTCCGGGCGTTCTGGGCGACGAAGGCCGAGACGGTGGGCGCCTCGGTCCCCTTGGTGACGGGAGCCCCGGCGGCTGCCGGAGGTGCGAGCGAAGCCGCTGTATCCGGCTCTTCCTCCTCGGCCTTCTCCTCCGCCTCCGCGATGGCCGTGTCCCCGACGAGCACCTGATACCGCGCCTCGGTCGCCTCGCCCGTACGGAAGAGCAGCTCGTACGCCCCCGCGGTCGCGAACACCCAACGGGCGTCGCCCTCTTGGCCCTCGAAGGCGACCGCCCCCGGCCCGTCGGCCCCGCTCAGCGACCACCCGTCCCGGCCCCAGCCTGTCTCGTCCGCCGTCACCTCCCACAGCCGCGAGCCCGCGAAGTCCTCGCCACCCCGGGGCACGACCACTCGATGGGTGTCGTCCACCTTCACCACCGGCACCGCGTTGCTGTCCGCCTTGCCGTCCGCCGCGAAGGCGACGCTCCCGCCCACCGTCAACGAGGCGGCCAGCGCCACCACCGTACAAACCCTGCTGCGCATCAACTGGCCCGTCCCTCAAGGCATTTCGCGAGCTCAGTCGCGTTGTGCCGCATCATCGCCACGTAGTCGTGGACCTTGTCGTCGAACGAGTCGCCGTAGATCGTGCAGACGCGCACGTCCTCGTCCTCGGCGACCCGGCGCAGCACGTCTGCGCGGGCGGCGAGGTTCGGTTCGAGGAAGACCGCCGGGACGTTCTTCTCCCGGATGGTGCTGCCGAGCTCCTCGACCTCGGCGGCGCTCGGCTCCTGGTTCGGCACGGGTACGACGAAGCCCGCGACCTCCATGCCGTACGCCTTCGCGAGATAACCGAACGCGTCGTGCGTGGTGATGAGCCTGCGGTTCTCCTCCGGGATCGTCGCGAGGGTGTCCGCGACCTCCTGGTCGAGTGCGCCGAGCGTTTTGAGGTAGGCGGAGGCGTTCTTCTCGTACGCCGCCTTCCCGGCCGGATCCGCTGCGATCAACTCGGCCTCGATACGCCGCACATACGCCTCCGCGTTGGCGACGTCCTCCCACGCGTGCGGGTCCAGGTCGCCGTGCACGTGCTTGCCGATGACGGCCTGCGGCAACACCCACAGGTCGGCGCCGGGTGCGCCCATGAAGCCGTACGCGCCCTCCTCGGGCACTTCCTCCTTCGCCCGGTCCGGCACGTTGAGTGTGACGTCGTCGGCGGAGTGGTAGGTCCGCTTCCCGGTGGCAGGATCGTCGGAACGTACGGACACCTGGTGATGTTCCGCGTCGAAGGCGACGTCCGCGTGTCCGCCGTCAAGTACCGCACCACCGTCGTCGAGCACCGCACCACCGCCCTTGGAGGCCGCGCCGCCGACCGAGAAGGTCAGCGTGCCGCTCCCGGCGCCGGAGCCCTCGACGGTCAGTCGGTACGTACCCGGCTCGGTGAAGGCCCAGTTGACGTGGGTGTGCGCCTCGGCGGGCAACTCGAAGGAGTCGTCCTCGTCGAAGCCGTCCGTGGAGTCGACGTAGCTCTGGGGGTTGCCGAGGGTGTCGGTGAGATAGACGTGCAGGTCTCCCGGACCCTCCAAGTCCGTTGCGGTGATCCGCATTTGGGCGCCGGCGCCGCCGAGGTCCCCTTCGACGGCCCACCCCAGCCACAGCACGTCGAGCCCGAGGTCCTCCTCCAGCTTGATGACCGTGCCGCCGTACTCCTCCAGCTTCTCGCTGATCTCGACCTTGGGCGCGTCCTCGCGGGCGTTGCTGTGGACCATCTTGGTGATCCCGGGCTCTTCGAGCAGCAGGCCGTTGCTGAGGACCAGGTCGGCCCGCGAGACCGTAGCCGCGTCGCCGGGGCTCGGTTCGTAGGAGTGCGGGTCGCCGTGCTGCGGCACGATCGAGGTGACGTCGACGCGGTCACCGCCTACCTGGCGTACCAGGTCGGCGATGATCGCGGTGGTCGTCGACACCTTCAACTCGCCGTTGTCCGAGCCTGATGTGGCCCCGGCGCATCCGGCCAGGAGCGCCGCCGCGAGAGCCATCCCGGTGGCGCCTTGCGTATGCCTTCTCACTGCTGAGCTCGCTTTCTCCGTACGGCCCACACGGCGCAGCCTCCGACGATCAGCGCGGCGACGGACGCGCCGAGCGGTGCGAGGACACCGGAGCCGGTGGAGGCGAGAGCGCCGGTGGCCGTGGTGGGCGTGCCGCCGTTCGGGTCGGCTGCCGGGGTGGACGCGGACTCTGACGGTGACGCGGACGCGGACGCCTCCGCACTCGGGCTCGTACTCGCGGTCTCTGACGGCGACGTGGAGCCCGACGCACTGGCCGTCGGTGTCGCCGTGGCCTCTTCCCCCGCCCCGGGCTTGACCGTCGACGGGTCGACGTCACCGCCCACGACCCAGGCGATGGTCTCCGTGTCGCTGACCTTCGTCCCGTCGGCGAGGGTCGCGCTCACGGTGAACTTCGTGCGGTAGACGCCCTCTTGGGTGAAGGCCCAGTACGAGTGGGAGTGTGCGTCGACGCTGTGGTGGAAGCTGTCGGGCAGGCCGTCGCCGCTGTTGATCCAGAGGTCCCAGCCGCTGAGCGAGCCGCCCGAGAAGATGGCCATGGTGCCCGGGCCCTGCAACGAGTCCACCTGGTAGGTGACCTTGCCGTCGAGCGCGGCCGGTTCCCACTCCTCGGTGTTCCAGCCGGGCCACAGGATGCCCGAGACCTGGGCGAGCGGCAGCCACCAGACCGGGTCGCCCTCGGCGCCGAGGAAGGCCGTGTCGCTCGTGATCTTCTTCTTCGCCGCCGGGACGACGTGCAGCACGACCTCGTCGGGCTCGTACCACTCGTAGTCGTACGCCGTGCCCTCCTTGATCTGGAACCGCAACCCGCCGTCGACGGGCCGGGCGGCGAGGTCCAGGTGCCCGTCGTCGATGACGTGGGCGCCGGAGCCGGTGGGTGTGACGGTCTCCGCAGGGCTGGGGCTGGTTGTCGGCGTCGATCCGTCGCCGGGCAGTACGGCCGTCGGGTCCGCGTTCCCGACCGCGACCGCGAGGGTCTCGGTGTCGCTGGAGACGGTGCCGTCGGCGAGGGTCGTGCTTGCCCTGAGGGTGAGCCGGTAGACACCTTCGGCGCCGAACCCCCAGGTGGGGACGGCGTGTTCGGTGTCCTTGCCCAGTGTGTAGGAGGTGTTCGCGGCGGGATCGGAGGCGAGGTGGACGTCCGGCGGGATGTCGTTGTAGGAGTCGTCCTCCAGCCAGTCGTAGAGGGCGAAGCCGCCCGGGCCCTCGAAGCCGGAGAGCGTCACCTCGGTGTCGGCACCGGCCTCCGTGCCGTTCCAGCCGGGTTCGAGGGCGAAGATCTGGTCCGCCTCCCAGCCGTTGAGGTACCAGGCGTCCAGCAGGCTGCCCAACGGCCCCTGGAGCGGGCCTTCGACGAACGACTTCGCCTCGGGTACGACGTGCCAGACGACCTCTGAGGGCTCACGGACCACCTCGGTGCCCGTCGTCCGGTCGTCGACCTGGAGCTGGAGCTCGCCGTCGACCAGCCGGGGCGTGAGGTCGACCGCTCCCTCGTCGAGTACGACGGCGCCGGACGCGGCCCGGGCGGGCGGGCTGCCGCCCGCCACGAGACCCACCGCGCCGGTGAGTACCGCCGCCGCGGTGATCACCGCGGCGGCGTAGGTGTGTCTTGTACTCATCAGCTACTCAGCAGCCCGAATCAGCCCGACACGACGAAGGTGAGGGTTTCCCGCTCGGAAGTGACCGTGCCGCCGTCGACCGTGCCGCTCACGGTGAAGGTGACCTGGTAGGTGCCCGCTTCCTCGAAGGCCCAGTTGGGGTGGTTGTGGGCGCCGACGGTGAACGACTCGGAGCTGTTTGCGCTGCTGCCGCTGTCGAAGTAGCGATTCACCGAGCCGGAGGCGTCGCTGTAGACGCTGAAGTCCTCGGTGGTCGCGCCGTTGCGGGTCGCGTCCACCAGCGTGTAGGTGACGGTGTTGCCGGTGAAGGTGCCGGTGGTGAGGTGCTCGGTGGAGACGCCGGCGAAGAGCACGCCGACCGCGGTGGCCTCGGCCTCCGTGTCGGGCAGCAGCCACACCTGGCTGCCGGTGCCGAGGAAGCCGTAGCCCGGGTTGGTGACCTTCGCCCCCGCTGGCACGGCCAGGGTCACATCGGCCGGCTCGTACTCGGTGTCGGTCACCTCGTCGTGCACGTGCAGGTGCAGCGCGCTGCCGTCCCACTCCGAGTCGAGTACGTCGACGTGCCCGGACGACAGCGTTGTCGCGGCGAAGGCGGACGTGTTGAGACCGGCTGCGGCGAGAGCGGCGGCGGCGATGCCGGAAACGGTCAGCAGGCGCTTGCGGGTACGCAAAATGGACCCCCCTGAGTCATGTACATGCCCTCCATGGGCACATAAAGACGATAATCATTTTCAGTAAAGATGCGCAAGGGGGTCCTGTGACGGGGGTGCCGCGGTCTTCGCGCGTGGTGTGTCTTGTACGTGCCCCACGTGGAGCACGTGCTCTGCGTGCCCTGCGTGGGCCGTTATCGGCGCAGCGACTGTCCGAAGCCCGCCGCGAGCGGCATCCGCAGACCCAGTGGAGGTGGTGCGGCGAAGGCGTCCTCGACCGGTCGGGAGAAAGAGCGGCCGAAGAGTGCGCCCAGGACGAAGTCCTCTGCCAGGGCCAGGACTTCGGTCCGGTGCTGTTGCAGCGCGTGCCCGTCGGAGTGGACCTCGAAGCGGCAGATGTCACGGTTGGCCTTCTTCGCGCGTGCCGCGAGACGGAAGGACAACTCCGGGTCGGTGCGCTCGTCGTTCGTGCCGTGCACGATCAGCACGCGCCGTCCGGCGAGCTGTTTCACCGGTTCGGGTGGTGCCGCCACATCCTCCTCGGGCAGCCAAGGGGCCAGCGCGAGCACGGAGTTGACGGCGGTGTGGCCGCCCGCGTGCAGTGCCGCCCGGCCGCCCATGTCGACGCCGACGAGGCACACCGGGACATCTCCGTACCGGCGTACGACCTCGTCGGCGGCCCAGGACGCGTCGGCCGCCAGCTCCGCCTCGCTGCCGTTCCAGCCCCGGACCCGGTAGTGCACGACATGCGTGACCAGGCCCTCCGTTCGTCCCGCGCGCGTCAGACGGCGCCCCAGTGTGTGGACGGAGGCGGTCGCCAGCATCGAGGACGGTCTGCGGGCGGAGGTCTCCTCGCCGCCCGGGAGCAGCAGGACGACCCCGCTGACCGACGTCGGCTCCGAGCCGAGCGCCCTCCCCAGCCGGGCCATACGAACCGGCGTCGCTTGGTGTGCCATGACAGAACAGTCTCAGAAGCGACGGTGTACGCCACCCGTCCGCGGGGTCACCGTTACGTATCGACGGATCCGCCCGGCAGGAGATCTACGCGCGTAGGGGCTAGAGTGCGGTAATGACGAGCCAGATCCGGAACACCCCGAGCTCGGAGCAGATCCGCCGGGCGCCCAAGGTCCTGCTGCACGATCATCTCGACGGGGGCCTGCGCCCCGGGACGATCGTCGAACTCGCCCGTGATTCGGGCTATTCAGGTCTGCCCGAGACCGACCCCGACAAGCTCGGCATCTGGTTCCGCGAGGCCGCCGACTCCGGTTCCCTGGAGCGGTACCTGGAGACCTTCGCCCATACCTGCGCCGTCATGCAGACCCGTGAGGCGCTCGTCCGGGTCGCGGCCGAGTGCGCCGAGGACCTCGCCGAGGACGGCGTCGTGTACGCCGAGGTGCGTTACGCACCCGAGCAGCACCTGGAGGGCGGGCTCAGCCTCGAAGAGGTCGTCGAGGCGGTCAACGAGGGCTTCAGGGAGGGCGAGCGGCTGGCCCGCGAGAACGGCCACCGCATCCGCGTCGGCGCCCTCCTCACCGCCATGCGGCACGCCGCGCGCGCCCTGGAGATCGCCGAACTCGCCAACCGGTACCGCGACCTGGGTGTCGTCGGCTTCGACATCGCCGGCGCCGAGGCCGGATTCCCGCCCACCCGGCACCTCGACGCCTTCGAGTACCTCAAGCGCGAGAACAACCACTTCACCATCCACGCCGGCGAGGCCTTCGGGCTGCCCTCGATCTGGCAGGCACTGCAGTGGTGCGGCGCCGACCGGCTCGGGCACGGGGTGCGGATCATCGACGACATCAAGGTCCACGAGGACGGCTCCGTACAGCTCGGACGGCTCGCCTCGTACGTACGCGACAAGCGCATCCCCCTCGAGCTGTGCCCCAGCTCCAATCTCCAGACCGGTGCCGCCGACTCGTACGCCGCCCATCCGATCGGGCTGCTGCGGCGGCTGCATTTCCGTGCCACGGTGAATACTGATAATCGGCTCATGTCCGGTACCAGTATGAGCCTGGAATTCGAGCACCTTGTCGAGGCGTTCGGTTATTCGCTCGACGACATGCAATGGTTCTCCGTCAATGCTATGAAGTCAGCATTCATTCCTTTCGATGAACGACTGGCCATGATCAATGACGTGATCAAGCCTGGTTACGCCGAGCTGAAGTCCGCCTGGCTGTTCCAGCAGACCGCTTCCACCAGCGGTTCTGTGGAGGATGAGGGCTGATCGGACGAGGTGGTAAGCGGCCGGGTCTTCACTTTTTCTCCATGACTCGGCCGCTTTTCGATGTTTGCGGAAGGCCGCTTGAGGTGTTTACGGTCTTGGACCGCTCACATCCCCGTCTCACGGATCCAAGGACGCATTCAAAATGAAGCAGTCTGCTGCCAAGACCCTCGGTGTCGCCGCTCTCGGTGCCGCCTTCGCCGCCGCGGGCGCCGGTGCCGCGAATGCCGCGCCCGCTGTGCCGGACGTCTCCTCGGCGCTGGACACCGTCACCTCGACGCTGCCCGCGGAGAGCGCGTCCAAGGCGCTCCCCGGTGCGGGCGAGGCGATCGCCCAGGGGCAGGGCGCGCTCGGTGCGGGTGTGGCCGCCGCGCAGCCGGCCGTCGCGCGCGTCCTCGCCGACGGGCCGACCGCGCCGGTGGCCGGGCTGCTCGGCGGTCTGCCGGTGCAGGGCCTGCCCACGCACGGGCTGCCGGTGAACGGGCTGCCGCTCGGCTGAGGTTGCTTGACGGACGAAACGCCGGTGGGGCGCACCTTGATCGGGTGCGCCCCACCGGCGTTTCGTGATGCGGCGGCTGTCCAACAGCTCTTGGCGGCTGTCTACCAGCTCGTGGCGCGGGCCTTGTTCTCCGAGGGGAACAGGAACCACAGCACTATGTAGAGCAGGAACTGCGGGCCCGGGAGCAGGCACGACAGGACGAAGATCACGCGCATGGTGGTCGCGGAGGTGCCGAAGCGCTGTGCCAGCGCTGCGCACACTCCGCCGATCATGCGGCCGTTGGTGGGGCGGGCAATGGCGCTCATCGGGGCTCCTTCGCGAACCGTGGGTCGGGCGACTTGTTCGCCGTGCCGGTGGTGGCTGTGTCTCAGCGACTCTGTGCCTTCAAAGCTACGGAGACCAAGCGGGCGAAGCGTCGCTCTACGGTGCGATCCCGACCCTGGGAATCGTCGGGGTCCGACCCTGAGCCGTGTCCTCCCGCCGAAGGGCCGCGCGTCGTTGTTTCTCCGCCCGGCGGCGTAGCCCGGACCGGGCGGCGGGCACGATCGCGAGGTGCGCCAGGGCGACACCGACCGTGTTAAGCAGCAGGGAGTCGACGTCCACCACCTGGCCCGGGACGCCGGTCTGCAGGAGTTCGATGCCCAGGGAGAGCAGGGCGCCGGCGGCGATCGTACGGACGAGGGAGCCGAGCGGGGAGACGGCGAGCTTGCCGCCCGCTGTCGGGAGCAGGACGCCCAGCGGGGCCAGCAGGATCAGGCCCTCGCCGATGCGGCGGGCCGCTTCCCGGGGGCCCAGCGCGAGATCCGCCCTGATTCCGGCGAAGGGCCGCAGATTCGCGGCGCTCACCCAGGGGACGTCCAGGGGGCGCAGGGTGATCCAGGCGACGAGGGCGAGGTGCGCGAGGAGGAGGACACCTCCTGCCACACGGATGCGGATCGCGGCACTGCCGCCGCCTGAGCCTTCACGCTGCACGTTGGCCAAGACGCGGGGTTCGGCGCGATCGGTTCCGGGTTGGTGGGGAGGTTGGGGCTGAGGCGTACGCCACATGTGTGGCTGGGGCGGTTTTTTCGCCCCCTCCGCCCCTTCCCGTCCCTTGTTCCTGGGGGCTGCCGCCCCCAGGAACACGCTTCGGCCTGAACGGCCTCGTCCTCAAACGCCGGACGGGCTAAGAACCAGCGCTCGTCGAAGGCGGGGTCTCCGTGCCCGGGCTGGCGCGGACCTCGGGGGTGCATTCGTAGCGGTTGAGGGGGTCGGTGTTCGGGCCGCCGAGGATCACTGAGCCGTCGTCCTCGGCGGCTGCGGAGTTGGCGAAGGTGCAGACGATCTGGGCGAGGGAGAAGCGGGTGAGGTCGTCCGGTGCGGTGCTCAGACGGAGGGTGTCCTCGGGGTCCTTGTCCTGGGGACCGCTCACCATCATGCCGCCGCGTACGTCCGTGGCGTAGCCGGCCTGCCGCTCCGCCGTGGACGGGGTCTCGGCGAGTTCGTCGAGCAGCCCCTGGGCGACCAGGACGCGCCGCGCGCTCTCCGTCGTGTCGGCGGGGATGCTGACGGACCGGTCGACGGTGACGAGCTGCGCGGAGCAGAGCAGGAAGACCTGGACCGGGACGCCCCCGGAGGTCTGCGTGGAGATGTCGCCCGACAGGGCACAGGGGGCCCGGGAGGGCGCGGGGCCGAAGTCCGTGGGCACCTGGGTGGAGCGGATGCCGCAGCCGGTGAGCAGCGCGGTCAGCAGGCCGAGGATCGCCCAGGGGCGGACGGACCTGCGTCGTGGGGTGGTCGTCCGGCGCTCGCTTCCGTGGAGCAGCGCGGCCGGCAGGCCGAGGATCGCCCAGGGGCGAGCGGACCGGCGTCGTACGGTCGTCATCCGGTGGTCGCCTCCGTGCCGTTCCCGGTCTCGTCCTCGTCGCGTGGGTCGTCGGCGAGCAGCACCGGCGCGTCCTGCGGGAGGCGGAGCGTGAAGACCGCGCCGCCCTTGGGCGTGTTCGCCGCGGTGATGTCGCCGCCGTGGATGTGCGCGTTCTCCAGAGCGATGGACAGGCCAAGGCCGCTGCCCTCCGAGCGGGGGCGGGACGCGCTCGCCTTGTAGAAGCGGTCGAAGACGTGCGGGAGTACGTCCTCGGGGATGCCCGGACCGTGGTCCCGGACCTCGATCAGCAGGGCGTCGGCCTCCTTGCGCACCGAGACCCGTACCGGCGAGCCGCCGTGCTTGAGCGCGTTGCCGATCAGGTTCGCCAGGATCACGTCCAGGCGGCGCGGGTCCAGGCGCACCATGACGCCCCGCTCGGCGTCCAGGTCCACCGCGTCCAGCCAGGCGCGCGCGTCGATGCACGCGGTGATCTGGTCGGCGATGTCCACGTCGTCCAGGACCAGCCGGGCCGTGCCCGCGTCGAAGCGGGTGACCTCCATGAGGTTCTCGACGAGGTCGTTCAGCCGGCGGGTCTCACTGACGACGAGCCGTACGGCCGGTTCGATCATCGGGTCGACGCTGCCGGTCTCCGCGTCCAGTTCCTCTTCCAGGATCTCCGTCACGGCGGTGATCGCGGTGAGGGGCGTACGGAGTTCATGGGACATGTCCGCCACGAAGCGGCGGGAGGCCTCGTCGCGGGCGCTCATGTCGGCGACGCGTTTCTCCAGGGCCTGCGCCGTGTGGTTGAACGTGCGGGAGAGGTCGGCGAGTTCGTCCGTGCCGGAGACCCGCAGGCGGGTGTCGAGTTTGCCCTCGCCCAGGCGGCGGGCCGCGATGCCCAGCCGGTGGACCGGCTTGAGGACCGTCGTGGCGGCGGCCTGGGCCAGCAGCGCCGAGCCGATCAGGGCCAGGCCGGTCGCGATACCCAGGGACCAGGCGAGGGAGTTGAGATCCTTCGCCTCGGGTTCGAGGGACTTGAGCATGTAGCCGGTCGTGGTGCCGCCGATCACCTTCGCGCCGCCGATGAGATACGGCGTGTCGTCGTCGGAGATGCGCTGCCAGTACAGGTGGTAGGCGGACTTGTTGTTCGAGGAGAGCCGCTGCTCCTTGTTCACCGCGTTCTGGAGGGACTTGGGTACGTCCTCCAGCGTGAAGGTGTCCAGCGCGGAGTTGCCGGTGATCTGCTTGCCGTCCGTGGCCTCGGCGACCAGGAGCACGCTGAAGCGCTGGCTGCTGGCCGACATCTGGCCCGCCGTACGCTGGAGTTCGTCCTGCGCCGGGTTCACCGGCAGAATGCTCGCGCGGTTGTTCATCTCCTGCTGGAAGTCGCGCAGCACCGCGTCCTGCGTGCGCGTCAGGACGGACTCGCGGTTGAGCCAGTACGCGATACCCGACGCCGATACGGCGGCCGTGAGCGCGACGAGTCCGAACACCACCACCAGCCGCAGCCGCAGACTGGTGAAGCGCAGCCCGGACAGGATCGCCTTGCGCGCCGCGGCCCAGCCGCGGAGCTTGTCCTGCGGTTTGGTCACTGAGGATTGTCCAGCCGGTAGCCGACTCCCCGGACGGTACGGATGAGCGTGGGGGAGGAGGGCACGTCCTCGACCTTGGCGCGCAGCCGCTGGACGCACGCGTCGACGAGACGCGAGTCGCCGAGGTAGTCGTGCTCCCAGACCAGGCGCAGCAACTGCTGGCGGGACAGCGCCTGTCCGGGCCTGCGGCTCAGCTCAAGGAGCAGCCGCAGCTCGGTGGGCGTCAGCTGCAGATCCTCGCCGTTCTTGGTGACTGTCATGGCGGCACGGTCGATGACGAGGGAGCCGAAGGACGCGGAGTCGTTCGCCTCGCGCTCACCGCGCCGCAGCACGGCACGGATCCGGGCGTCGAGCACCCGGCCCTGCACGGGCTTGACGACATAGTCGTCGGCGCCGGACTCCAGGCCCACCACGACGTCGATGTCGTCGCTGCGCGCGGTCAGCAGGATGATCGGCAGCTGGTCGGTGCGCCGGATGCGCCGGCACACCTCGAATCCGTCGATGCCGGGCAGCATCACATCCAGCACGATCAGATCCGGCCGTTGCTCACGCAGCAGCTTCAGCCCGTCCTCGCCGGTGGCAGCCGTGGCCACACGGTGCCCCTGGCGCGTCAGCGACAGCTCCAGGGCCGTGCGAATGGCGTCGTCGTCTTCGATCAGCAACAGGGAAGGCACGGACGTCATTCTGGCCCATCGGGCGGTGGTGTATCGACCGTTGGAGCGCTCCCATCCATCTCCTGCACACAGGGAGTCCTCGAGCAGGCCCCGGATCGGTCATCTGCGTAGTGCTACCGCTCTTCTCTGTGATCGTGCTGTGTCCTCACCGTGACGCGCCTGCGGGCGGCCCCTGTGACAGGTCTGTGACAGTCGGCGGACACCGCCATGAAGTGGCCCGGGCAAGCTTCTCGACACAAGCAAGAAAGCACGGCGGAACGAACCGAAGAACCGGGACTCCACGACGGGGGGCGCGAGATGAACACGCTGCACAGCACCAGCACTAGCGCAGTTGTCACGCGTCTGCACGACGTCACTGTTGCCCGGAACACGGAGAAGTCCGGCGCCGTGAGCGGGCGGGGGTGCGCTCGCGGCGCCGGGCGTCAGCACACCGGGTCGTACATGACGGTGGTTGACGCGGGGGGACAGGCTCACGGGGGAGCCGCGTACGGGGAGGGCACGGGGGAGCGGCGCTCGGTGTCGGAAGCGGAGTTCACCGCTTACGTCCAGGAGCGCCGCGCCTCCCTCTACGCAACCGCCTACCACCTGACCGGTGACCGCTTCGAGGCCGAGGACCTGCTGCAGAGCGCGCTGTTCTCGACGTACCGGGCCTGGGACCGCATCAGTGACAAGGCCGCGGTCGGGGGCTACCTCCGCCGCACCATGACCAATCTGCACATCAGCGCGTGGCGCCGCCGCAAGCTGAACGAGTACCCGACCGAGGAACTGCCGGAGACCGCCGGTGACACGGACGCGATGCGCGGCACCGAGCTGCGCGCCGTGCTGTGGCAGGCGCTCGCCCGGCTGCCCGAACTCCAGCGCACCATGCTGGTCCTTCGTTACTACGAGGGCCGCACGGACCCGGAGATCGCGGAGATCCTCGACATCAGTGTCGGCACGGTGAAGTCCAGCATCTGGCGGTCGCTCCGCCGGATGCGTGAGGACGAGGTCCTCAGCTTCGGACGTGACGAGGAGGAGTCCTTCGGCGAGCTTGTCGCCTGAAGGTCTGGGGGGAAGCAAGGAAAAAGGTAAGAGGGGGTAGTACGGGGGAGCGGTTCCGGGGGGAACCAATGGGGGCGGGGAACCACGGGGTCAGGGGACCACGTGGTAGCACGGGGGAAACGAGAAAGGTCCAGGCGGACTGGGGGGTCCGCCTGGGCCTCTTTTCGTGTGTCTTCTGCTGTCCTCTGCTGTCTTTTGCTTCCGTTCGGCTTACGCCGTCGCCGGGCGCGGGGTCGCGCAGCGGCCGGCAGCCGCCGCGGTCAGCCGGCCCAGCGCCTCGTCCTTGTCGCAGGGGTGCGCGCCCAGGGCGGTCTGGCGGGCCACGATGGAGCGCTCGGCGCGCATCAGCCGCCAGCCGCGGCGCAGCAGGAAGGGGACCGACTTGCGGCCCTCCTTGAGGTCCCGCAGGAAGCGGCGGCGGAACGTCGTCACCGGGCCGCGGGACAGGCACAGCGCGTCTGCCAGCACACCCAGTTCCCGGCAGCGCCCGACGATCTCGGCGGCGAAGATGCCCTCCGCGATGAACAGCGGAGTCCGCTCGATGTGCAGCGCCTCCGTGCCGGTACGGGCGCTCAGCGAGATGTCGTACACGGGGATGGTCGTACGACCCGTGCGGCACAGCTCCTCGATCGCGGTGACCGCGGCGCTCGCGTCCCAGGACAGCGGGTGGTCCCAGTCGATGTCCGCGCTGCCCTCCACCTGGGGCAGCGTCGGATCCGTGCCCTCCTTGTAGAAGTCGTCGAGGCGGAGCACGGGGAGGCCGGAGTCGGCCGCGAGAAGGGACTTTCCTGAGCCGGAGGGGCCGCAGAGCAGCACCACGCGGGTGGGTATCGGGGGATGGGAACCCAATTCTCCGTACCTTCTGTGACTCGACCTGGCCTCGCTGCCTGCCGGCAACGTCCTGGACATTATCCCTGCCCCGGGACCCCCGCTCCGGTCAGTGCGACGAGGTCTCCGTCACGACCCGGAGGCGGGCTCCGTCACGAAACGCACCGAAGCGTCCAGCTTCCGGGCCAGTGCCTGCGCCTCCTCGGGCGTGTCCGCGCCGACCGCGATCAGGGCCACGCGGTTGCCGACCGAGCGGTGCGGCTCGATGACGTCGCCCACGGCGACCGCCAGCTCGGAGTGGATCACGGAGGGATGCGCGACGACCTCGTCCCAGCCCTCGATCGCGGTGAGGCGTCCCGGGGGCGGGGTCAGGAAGCGGATCGCCGAGCCGCGCACCGGCTTGAGGGCGCTCCTGTCGATGGGACGGCCCAGTACGTCGTCGTAGACGAGGCCGAACCACTCCAGGCCGGGGATGACATGGGTCAGCATGCGGTGGATCCAGCCACCGGCGTTGCGGATGTGGATCTCGCCGAGGACGACGCCGTTCTCGGTCCACCACAGCTCGACGTGGAACTGGCCGTAGCGCAGTTCCAGGGTGGTGAGGGCGGCGGAGACCTGCTGTTCGATCTCCACGCGCTGCGCGTCCGGCACGATCGCCGGGATGACGTACTCGATCTCGAAGAAGTTCGGCGGCGGCAGCAGCTCCTTCGAGGTGACGGCGAGGGTGTGCGGCACCCCGTCGATGAAGAGGCCTTCGGCGCTGTACTCGGGGCCCTCGATGAACTCCTCGACGATGAAGGAGGCCTTGTCCGTCAGGAAGTCGAGCGCGGCCGGCAGCTCGGCCGCGCTGTCGACGCGGGTCACACCCTCGCTGCCCATCGCGTCACGCGGTTTGACCACCCATGGCCCGGTGGAGTGCGTGAGGAAGTCGGCCGCCTGGGCCTGGTCCGCGCAGACCCGGAACTGAGGCTGACGGAATCCGGCGGCGGACAGGGCCGCGCGGGCCTCGTCCTTGGTACGGATCCGGTGGACCGCTTCCGGTGCGTTGCCGGTGACGCCGAGCGCGTCGGCGACCTCGGCGACCGCTTCCTGCGCCATCTCGCGTACGCCGAAGACGATGTCGAACTTCTCCCCGGCCGCGACCTGTTCCCGCGCCCAGGCGGCACTGGCGCCGCGCTCCGCGAAGTCAACGGCGGACACCGCGTCGGCCAGCGCGGTGATGGTGGGGGTGGCGGCGAGGGTGGCTTCCTGGTTGGTCACGTGGATACGCAGGCCGCGCTCGCGTGCCTGGGTGAGGGCGTCCGTCACGACGTCCACGGCGAGGGTGGCGTCCCCCGCACCGCCGACGAAGAGAAGGTGTGGGCTGGTCGGCTCGGCCATCTGGGCTCCTGTGGTGGTGAGTTGAGAAGTCTGGGGGATGGGGTCAGGGCGTCAGCAGCAGCTTGCCGGTGGTGGCGCGGCTCTCCAGGAGGCGGTGGGCCTCGGCGGCCTCGCCCAGCGGGAGGGAGGCGTGGATGTGGGGCTTGAGGACGCCGTCGGCGACGTACGCGAAGACGGCGCCGCCCGCCGCGCGCAGGGTCTCGACGTCGTAGACGTGGTCCTTCATGGTCGGCCGGGTCAGGAACAAGGAGCCGCCGCCGCGCAGCAGTTCGACGTCCAGCGGCGGCACCGCACCGCTGGACAGGCCGCAGAGCGCGAGCGTGCCCCGGCGGCCGAGGCTGCGCAGGCTGGTGAGGTAGGTGGCGGCGCCCACCGAGTCGTAGACGACCTGGGCGCCCTTCCCGCCGGTCAGTTCGCGCACGGCCTCGTCGAACTTCTCGTAGCCGACGGTGTGCTGGGCACCTGCCTCGCGGGCGATCCGCTCCTTCTCGGGGCTGGAGGTGACGGCGATGACGGTCGCTCCGTGGGCCGCGGCCAGCTGGACCAGGAGTCGGCCGAGGCCGCCAGCCGCGGCCAGCACCACCACGGTCTCGCCCTCGGCGACGGGGTGCGTCTGGTGGGTCAGGTAGTACGCGGCGATCCCCTGGAGGGTGACGGCGGCGGCGTCGGCAAGGGCGACGCCGTCGGGTACGGGGATCAGCTTGTCCTCGGGGACCACGGTGTACTCGGCGTACGCGCCCAGTTGGGTGGCGTACGCGACACGGGCGCCCGGGGCGAAAGCCGTCACGCCCTCGCCCACGGACTCGACCACTCCGGCGCCCTCCTGGCCCGGGGTGAAGGGGGCCTCGGCGGGATAGGTGCCGTTGCGGTAGTAGACGTCGATGAAGTTGACACCGGCGGCCGTGTTGCGGACCAGCACCTGGCCGCTGCCGGGCACGGGCAACTCGACTTCCTCCGAGCGGAGTTCGGAGGCGTCGCCGGGCTTGGTCACGCGAATGGACTGCATGTTCTCTGCCAACTCCTGGGTTGTGCGCGGGTGCTGTGATGTTCTGTGGAGGCTCAGGTCGGGACGGTCGGACTTTCGCCGAAGACGTTCAGGAAGTGGTTGATGTCCGAGGTCAGGCCCTTCACCATGTCGCCGATCCGCTTTCCGTCACCCGCTTCGAGGCTCCGCTCGTTGAGGCGACGGGTGTGGCCGGAGAACGGCAGTGATCCACTGGCGAAATAGCGTATGGCACCGTCGGGTGCCCGGCGCGGAATGACCTCGGAGCGCGCATAGCGGCTGGCGCTGAACGGGATGTCGAGCCGTCCCTCCTCGAAGGCGGTGGCGATGGACTTGTAGAGGTCGCCGGCCGCGAGTACGGGTTCCACGATCTCGGCCACCTCGCGCAGGATCAACTCTCTTTCCCGCTCTATTCGTTCCTCGTCCAGCTGGATGAAGTCCAGGAGCCGGGAGTTGGCGCGGGAGGCGAGCAGTAGTCCGTCGATGTTGGCGCGGGTGTCGGGGATCCCGTACGCCTCCAGATACGTCTTGGTGATCAGCTTGGTGGCGCCGCCGAGCCGGGCGACCAGGGCGCCGTACAGGATGAGGTCCTCGGCGTGGGACCGCTCGCGGGGGAAGACCCCCATGAACTCGTGCAGCACGGCGTGGACTTCGACGTCCTCGGGCAGATAGCGGGCCGCGAGCGCGGAGACCGCTCGCAGCGCGGCGACGTCCTGCTCGAAGTGCCCGCCCTGCGGATAGGCCACCGAGATGCACTTCACGCCCTCGCGGGCCGCCGCCACCGCCTCCAGGACGCTGATGGCGAGGGAGATCGACGGTGGCACCAGGACCGCGGTCAGGGTGCCGAACAGCTCCCGGTCGACGACGAGTCCGCGCTCCGCGAGCTCCCCGCAGAGCGCGTCGACCTCCTGCCAGGCGGCCAGCGACTCGCTCAGCGGGACGGCCTTGGAGTAGGGCAGGTTGTACGAGATCCCGCCGCCCTCGAACGAGGTGATCCCGGACGCCACCGAGGTGCGGAACAGCAGCCGCGCGTCGGGCGAGCCGTGCCGGACTTCCAGCGGCGCCCGCACCGCCTCGTTCAACTGGCGCCCCCTGACCCACCCGTGGGTGACCAGGGGGTAGCCGTTGAGGTCCGCGGGGTTGCGCAGCAGCGCGGCCCTGGCGTTGTCGAACCGCTTCAGCCGGGTGTGGGAGTCGATGGTGAGCGTGAGGATGTCCGGCGCGGCATGCCGCTCCAGGTCCTGGAGCAGCGTCGTCATCTGGACGTGCGAGCCGACACCGCAGCGCGGTTGCAGCGCGACGCGCCCCTCGGCGCGTGCGGTGCGCAGCACCTCGGCGGCGGTCGGCTTTCCCAACTCCCGTACGTATGCGAGAGATTCGTCCAGGGTGGGCAGCTCAGGGGGTTCGGGCGGGACGACGGGGTCGGTCATGAGGCGACGCTGGGGCGGACCAGGGCGCGTGCGCGCAGCTCGTCCAGGGTGGCCGACAGCAGCTCGGGGTCGGACAGGATGACATCGACACCGAGCTGCCGCAGCCGCTCGGTGTCGGCGCTCTCCTTGTGGCTGCCCACGGAGAGGTTGCCGCCGAGGATGACGGGGCAGTCCAGCAGGCCCTGGGCGCGGGCCTCGGGCAGTTCCTGGAGATCCTCGTACGCATGCCCGTTGAGGCTGCCGATGATCACGGCCTCGGCCTCGGGGTGTTCGACGAGGGCCGCGGCGAACTCGGCGACCGGGGTGCAGGTGCCGAGGTTGACGACGTGGAAGCCCTGGGCGCGCAGGCCGTGGGCGATGAGGTGATTGGCCACGACGTGGCTGTCGCTGGCGGCGACGCCGAGGATGACGGTGCGGGTCTCGGTTGCCAGTGGTGCGTCTTCAGTCAGTGGTGCGTCTTCGTGCCGCATGGATAACCCCCGGTGGACTATGGGCGGATGGCGCAGTGACTAGTCGTCGAATGCCGCGAACAATTCCCGCTTGCTGACCTCACGCAGACGTGCGATGTCGAATTCTTCGGGGTCCGCGGCGGAGAGGGAGTCGAAGACCAGATTGATCGCGGGGACAAGACCCCAGGCATGCTTGTACGGACCCCATCCCGGACTTCCCTTGTCTGCGTCCGCCTGCCGCTCGAAGATGTAGTTCGCCCATTTCGGAGTGGACGGATAACGGTGGTGGAAGTCGTGGACGACGGTGTCCCCGGTGAGAACCAGATAACGTGCGGGCGCGTGCACGAAAAGCATGCGCGTGGTCCAGCCGAACCAGGCCGCCGTGCGCTTCAGGACCGGCAGATCAGGAGAAGGCGCCGGCTCGCCGATGAATATCGCGTTGGTGAGACTGCCGAAATACTCCTTGCCGCGACGCACTTCGAGATGCGGCTCGGGGAAGGTGTGCTTCACACACAGCCGCAGGGTGTTGCTCACCTGGAACAGCACGAGCAGCGGGACGAACCAGACGATCAGCAGCGCCTGCCAGGTGCCGGTGGCCACGGTGGCGGCCACCACGCCCCCGTACAACGTGAGGCTGATCGTCTTCTCCGCGGGAGCCGACCCGTGCCAGAACGAACGGGCGCGCGCCACCGTGAAGTTGAGGTGGAACCACGGCGAGACCAGCTTGCCCAGGACCCGGCGCCACATCTGCCGGCGGGTCATCCCGGGGTGCAGGTTCAGGCTGACCAGGAACGCCTGCACCGTGGGGTCGCGGAGCGTCATGTGGTGGGCGGCGTGGTGGTCGCTGACGTGCTCTCGGCTGTAGCGGGCGAAGTTCTGGATGATCAGCAGGCTTGAGGTGGCCCGGCCGACCACCGTGTCCAGGCGCCGCTTGCGGTACATGTTCCGGTGCGAGCACTGGTGGTAGATCATCATGCGCAGGTTCCGCATGCCGTGCAGGGTGACGGCCCAGCCCGGCAGCAGAAGCAGCAGCCAGAAGGTGCCGAGGATCAGCGCGGTGCAGCTGATCGCGACACCGAGAGCCATGGAGACGACAGCCGTCGCGAGATGAAATCCGGGTGTCCACCAGGACAGCGGTTTCTGCTCGGCGAGAGCCTTTCCGGTAAAGAGGGTGAGAGGGTACTGGGTGAACCGGGGCAGAGCGCGCATCGTTTCGCGAGGATCCAAGTAATCCGCAATGCCTTCGGTCCGGAAGCCACTGTCGATGGCTGCCATCGCACTCCTTGAGGTCAGGGAGTTTTGTGAGTGCCTGAGATCGGTATGGGTGCGCCGATGATCCTGGCAGGCACTCGCCGGTAAGGTCAACCTTTTTCAATCGTGAACTGAACGCGTTCATCATTGCGTCCGGGGAACTGTGAAATCCACGTGAAATCGCTTCGGGATAAACGGTATTGAGCGTTCCGAAAGGCATGTCGAAGGGCATGCCGAAGAGGCTCATGTCCTGCCGGACTCGGACTGTTGGTTTGTCGGTGGGTTGGTCGCGGGCGATCTGTTGTGCAAGGCAGTACTGATCAGGTGTGTTCAGGACTCCGACGCGGGGGCCTTCTCGGCGCCGACCGTCCGCTGCTGCTCCGGCAGTTCGCGCCGGGTGCGCACCGGGGAGAGGAACACCGGGATGAAGGCCGTCGAGATGAACACCCCGCCCACCCAGAGCGTGGCGTGTACGCCGATCAACTCGCCCAGCACACCGGAGATCGCGGCGCCGATGGCGAGCGCCCCGGTGAGCAGGAACCGGAAGGTGGCGTTCATACGACCGAGCAGTGAGTCGGCGGTCATCCGCTGGCGCAGGCTGACGCCGAGCACGTTGTCCATGCCCACCTTGAACATGGCGAGGAACCAGCCGGCCCCGGCGATCACCAGCCAGAACCCCCGGTCCACCATCGGCACCAGCAGCCCCGAGGGCGCCAGACACAGCCCGGCGATGCCGAGGGTGCGGCCGTAGCCCAGGCGGGCGGCGACCGGCCGGGCGCTGCGGGCGCCGATCAGCAGACCGGCCCCGCCGGCCGCCCAGAACAGGCCCAACGCGCCGCCCGAAAGCCCCAGTTCACGCACGAACCAGATCGGCAGCATGGTGTTGATCACGGACGAGCCGAGATTGCCGAGGGCTGCGGTGAGCGCGAGGGCCCGCAGTTCCTTGTTGCCCAGGACATGCCGCACCCCCTCCGCGATCTGTGCCCGCAGCCGGGGGCCTTTGCCGGCGGGCGGCGCGACCGGAGCCGGGGTGTGCCGCAGGAAGATCAGCGTGAGGCCGGAGGCCAGATGCGTGCCCGCGCTGAAGAGCACGGCCGCGGGCGCCGTGAGCAGCGAGACAAGCCCGCCGCCCGCGCTGCGCCCGCCCACGTTCCCGGCGGCGATCAGTGTGTTGATGTCGGCGTTGGCCCGAACAAGACTGTCCCGGCCGACCAGTTGGGGCAGCACGCTCTGCGAACCCACGTCGAAGAACACCGTGGCACAGCCGTTCAGCAGGACGACCGCGTACAGCTGGCCGAGCGTGAGGGAGTCCAGCCACCAGGCCACCGGCACGGTCAGCTGGAGCAAGGCGCGGACCAGGTCGGCGACGATCAGCACCCGGCGGTGGCTCAGCCGGTCCACCCAGGCACCGGCCGGCAGGCCGATGACCAGGAAGGCGATCGTGCTCAGCGTGGCGAGCGCGCCGACCTGGCCGGGACTGGCGTCCAGTGCGGTGACGGCGACGAGCGGGATGGCGACATAGCTGATGTTGGCGCCGAGCTGACTGAGGGCGGAGGCGGTGAACAGGGTGCGGAAGTCGGGTATCCGCCAAGGGGAGTTGGGCTGCATGGTCCGTTCATCCGGTCGTCGGTCCGCGGGCGCCGTTGTGTGGCGGCCAGTGGGGTGGGGGAGCCGCGGCCGGGCAGGGTCGGTGGACCCTTCGGGCGCGGAGACCTGCGTCGATGCAGGCTGTTACCGGTCTGCGGGCACTGCCGCGGTGCGCGCGGCGAGGGAGGACGGCAGGCGACAGAGTCCGTCGGCGAGAATGGCCGATTCCGGCGACATACTGGCCGGAATGTTATCCGGCATTGAGTCGACCACCGGTGTTTCCTCCCCCTGCTCCAGGCCTCGGGCGTCGCCCGAGATGTCCAATTCTCCAGAATAGCGGTGACTTCGGACCAGGTGGTCCGGAGTCATTTCATGCCGTGTTCACACTGCTTCGGCGGACGGTGTCCCATACTGCCGATGGCCGGATCGGCCGGTTATCGATCCCGGCCGGATACGTCCGTCGGCAAGGATCAACGATATCCGGGCAGTTAGGCAAGTGATGCGGACCGAGGGCGTGTCGCTCCGGCGCGATTGCGAACAACGGACGAACGGTTGTCCGTAACTCGTTGACACGGGCCAAGAGTTGCGTGATCGTCTAGGTGGAGCCGGGGGGTGCCAGACTCTCCCCTTGGTGCGTTTTCGGCGTACGGGAGAAGTCGAGGGAAGGATTCCTCTTGCGAGAGAGCCATTCCTCTTGTGGGGGATCATTCCTCTTACGTGTGAACCACTCCTGTTGCGTCGTGGCCGAAAACCAGTCGGCTTATTTTGGCATGTCGCTTTACCGAGCTACCCCCACAAGGGCCCTGCTCGTTCAGGGTCACCAAACCGGAAAAGCCAAGGAATAGCAAAGTGACCGCACGTACTGCGCTCTTGATCGGTGCCGCCGGTGGAATTCTCTCGGAGGTGGCCCGAAAGCTCGCGGAGGAGGGGCACCCGCTCGTCCTCTTCGACAGGAACGAGGAGACGGTCTCCCGTCTCGCGGACGAACTCGCCGAGCTGACCAAGGTCGAGTCCGTCGTCGGAGACATCACCGACATCCCCGCCGCCGAGCGGCAGCTGACGGACATCGTCGAGCGCCACGCGCCCTCCGTTCTGGTCAACGGTGTCGGCGGGGACACCCGGGTCATCGGGTACGCGGACCTCACCCGGGACCACTTCGAGCAGACCCATCTGGAGAACGTGATCAGCACCTGGATCGCGGTCAAGGTCTGTGCGCCGCGCATGGTGGAGGACGGCTACGGGCGCATCGTCAACTTCGCCTCCGCAGGTGGCCGCACGTACAGCCACTTCAACAACGCCGCGTACGTCGGCGCGAAGGCGGCCGTCATCGGCATGACCAAGCAACTGGGCCACGAGCTCGCCGGCACCGGAGTGGTGGCCAATGTGGTCGCCCACGGACCCATCGCGACCGCCCGGGTGGCGGGCGCCTTCGAGCGTCGCGACGAGGCGGCGAAGAAGGCCGTGCTCGGCGCGCTGCCGATGGGTCGTTACGGCACGGTCGCCGAGGCCGTCGGCAGTGTGCTGCACCTGTGTTCCGAGAGCGCCGGCTACTCCACGGGCTCCGTCATCGACATCAACGGCGGCCTCTACATGTGATCCACGCCCGACCCCGCCGCGTGAAGCCGAAAGGCGGTGCGGCCGGTCCGTGGTGCGCGCAATTCCCCGACGCCCGTCCCCGGGCCCCGTCTCCGGACGGCGTGGCGCCGGGCGCCGGGAAGACACAGCACAAGGAGCTTGGTGTGGCGAAGTTTGTCGTCGAATTCGAGTACAACGTCGACCGGGCCGGCCGCCAGGGCCTGCACCCGGCGCACGCGGAGAATCTCTACCGGCTCGCCGACAGCGGCGTACTGCTGCTGGGCGGCCCCCTCGTCGGCGAGAATGCCGGGCTGCTTGTCTACGAGGCGGAAAGCCGTGCGGAACTCCAGCGGATTCTGGACGAGGAGCCCTATGTCACGGGCGGAGTCGTCGCCCGTACCCGGATCCAGGAATGGAATCCAGGAAAGGGGAGTTGGGTGACCGCGCTGAACAGTGGTTCGCCGGAACTCTCCAGCACCGCAGCCGGTACCGGCACGGAAGGAGCCCACTGAATATGCTCTCGTTCGAACAGGCCTCGTTGCACGCGGGAATTGACGATCCCGAGATGGATTCCATGCGGATCCTCAGCGAGACGGCACTGCGGTTCCCGGACGCCCTGTCCTTCTCGTCGGGGGCCCCGTACGACGGGAACCACGACCTTTCCGTACTCACCTTCTACATAGACCGCTACATCAAGCATCTGCGCGACCGGGGCGTCCCCGAACAGCGCATCACCCGGCTGCTCTTCCAGTACGGACCCGTCAACGGCCTCATCCAGGACGAGGTCGCCCTGATGCTGAAGCGGGACGAGGAGATCGACGTCCCGGCCGAGGCCATCATGATCACGCACGGGTTCCAGGAGGCGGCGCTGATCGCCCTGCGCGGCCTGTTCGCCTCACCCGACGACGTGCTCCTCGCGGTCTCGCCCGCCTACGTCGGCATCCGCGGCGCGGCCCGCATGCTCGACATCCCCGTACGCGGAATCCTGGAAGGCCCGGACGGCCTCGACCCGGAGGCCGTGGCGCAGGCGGCGCGCGCGGTGAAGGCCGAGGGAAGGCGGCCGGCGGCGCTGTACCTGGTGCCCGACTTCAACAACCCCTCCGGGACGGTGCTGCCCCGCGCGGCCCGCGAACGGCTTCTCGAAGTCGCCGCCGAGGAGGACTTCGTGATCCTGGAGGACAACCCGTACGGGCTCTTCGCCCGCGACGGCGAGTCGCAGCCCACCCTGAAGGCCCTGGACACCGGGGGCCGGGTCGTCTATCTCGGCTCGTTCGCCAAGTCCGCCTTCCCCGGCGCCCGTCTCGGCTATCTGGTCGCCGAACAGGAGGTCACCGACGCCGCGGGCACCGTCCGCACGCTCGCCCAGACCCTCTCCAAGGCCAAGGCGATGTTCACGGTCGGCTCCTCCACCCTCTCGCAGGCGGTGATCGGCGGCTATCTCGTCGAGCACGACCACGATCTGCGGTCCGCCACACGGGAGTTGGCCACCGTTTATCAGGAGCGCCTGGCCGCGACGCTGGCCGCGCTCGGCGAGCACTTCCCAGCCGGATCGGACCACGGCGTCACCTGGAACACCCCGCGCGGCGGCTTCTTCCTCACCCTGAGCGTCCCCTTCACCGCCGACCTCGCCGCGATGGAGCGGTCCGCGCGGGAGTACGGGGTCAGCTGGGCGCCGATGAGCATGTTCTACCTCGAAGGCGGCGGCGACCGGGAGATCCGGCTCGGCTTCAGCAACCTCGCGCCCGAGGCGATCCGTGAGGGGATCGCCCGCCTCGCCCGCTTCATCAAGGCGACCTCCCAGGACATACCTGACGTATCCGAAGGACAGGCATGAGCACCCCCACACCCACCGCCGTCGTCGTGGACGGCTACTCGGCCGGAAACTTCTACCCCGCCGCCTTCACCGCGGCCGGCGCCCGCGTCATCCACGTACAGAGCACCCCGGAACTGATCCCCACGATGCTCGCGCCCGACCTCACGGCGTACGCGGAGAACATCATCAGCGCCGACGAGGCCGAACTCGTCGAGCTGCTGCGCCCGTACGACCCCGTCGCTGTCATCCCCGGCCAGGAGTCCGCCGTCCAGCTCGCGGACCGGCTCAGCGAGGCGCTCGGCGTGAAGTCCAACGGGACCGCGCTGTCGGCGGCCCGCCGCGACAAGTACGAGATGATCGAGGCGCTGCGCCGTGCCGGGGTGCGCTGCGCGGACCAGTTCAAGAGCGACGACGCCGCGGCGGTCGTCAAGTGGGCCGAGGACCGCGGGAGTTGGCCGGTCGTCGTCAAGCCGCTGAGTTCGGCGGCCTCGGACGGCGTGTTCATCTGCGACGCCGCCGACCAGGTGCGCGACGCCGCCGAGCGGGTGCTCGCCTCCCGCGACATCTTCGGCAGGGCCAATGCGGAGGTGCTCGTACAGGAGTACCTCAAGGGCACCGAGTACGTCGTCGACACGGTCAGCAGTGACGGGCTCCGGTTCGCGAGCGGCGTGTGGGTGTACGAGAAGACGCTGCTGCCGTCGGGCCAGAACATCTACAACCGGGACATCCTCATCTCACCGGACGAGGAGCCCGTGCCGGCGCTCATCCCCTACGTGCGTGAGGTGCTCGACGCCCTTGAGGTGCGGTGGGGTCCGGCGCACGCCGAGGTGATCGTCACCGACCGGGGACCGGTCCTGGTGGAGATCGCCACCCGGCTCAACGGACAGCTGAACCCCGGCTTCCAGGAGCTGTGCCTCGGTCACGACCAGGCAGGGCTGACCGCGCGGGCGTACACGGATCCGGACGGCTTCGCCCGCTCGTACGGCGGGCGCGTCTACCGCAAGCTGCGGTCCGCGTACAGCTACAACACCCCGACCACGCTCGACGGGGTCGTGGAGGCGGTGGACGAGGAGGTCGTCTCGGCGATCAACGCGCTGCCGAGCGTCTTCCTCACCAGCGTCAAGTACCGGCCGGGGGCCCGGATCCGGCCGACCACTGATCTGCTGTCGGCGGCTGTGCGGATCTATCTGACCTCCGCCGACGACGAGGTTCTCGCCGCCGATTACGAGGAGGCGCGCAGGCTCAAGGACGGGGTGTACCGGCTGGAGGAGTCCGCGCACTGAAAAGCGATCAGAGCACCGAACTCCCTTTCGCCTGAACCGTCTTGCTGGAGGACACCCGTGCACAGCCGTATCGGCCTCTTTCTCTCGCCCGTTCACGAGACGGGCCAGGACCCGCATCTGGCCATCCACCGGAATCTCGATCTGGTGGAGTACGCCGACCGCCTCAACTTCGACGAGGCGTGGTTCGGGGAACATCACACGCTGGGCTGGGGACTTGTCGGCGCACCGGAGACGCTGATCGCCGCGGCGTCCCAGCGCACCCGGCAGATCCGCCTCGCCCACGGTGTGGTGCCGCTCTCCGGGCATCACCCCTTTCATGTGGCGAGCCGGGCGGTCCACCTGGACCACCTCAGCCGGGGCCGGTACATCCTGGGCGTCGGCCCTGGAGTGCCGTTCGAAGCCGGGCTGTTCGGATTGGACGGCAAGGAGCAGCGCAAACGGCTGGACGAGGCGCTGCCGACCGTCCTCGAACTGGTCAACGGCGACGAGCGGGTCACCCAGAAGACCGACTGGTACGAACTCAACGACGCCAAGCTCCAGTTGCCGCGCTTCGGGCCCCGCCCGATCGAGGTCGCCGTGGCCACCTCCGGCACCTCGGTGACCAGCCCCCGGCTGATCGGCCGGTACGGGCTGAGCATGACGTCGTTCGCGCTGCCCTTCGCGCTGCTCACCCCGGGCGCCCAGGAGCACATCGGTCTGGCCCAGCAGTGGAAGCACGCGGAGGAGGCGGCCGCCGAGTACGGGCAGACCATCAGCCGCGACGCCTGGCGCATCGCCCTCCCGGTCCATGTCGCCGAGACCAGCGAGCAGGCCTTCGCCGAGGTCCGCGACGGCTACGACCGGTGGCTCTTCGAGTACTTCAAGAAGGCGGCGGGCCGTAACGTCCTGGCGCCCGGAGCGTCCCGGGAACGTGCGCTGGAGGCCCGCGTGGAGGCCGGCGGCGCGCTCGTCGGCTCGGTCGACGAGGTGGTCTCCGGCATCCTCCGCCTCCAGGAGGCGACCGGCGGCTTCGGCACGCTCCTGGTGTACGTCGCCGACTGGACCTCGTACGAGAACACCAACCGCAGCCTGGAACTCCTTGCCCGCCAGGTCGCCCCGAGGATCACCGGCTCCGCCGCCCGCCCACAGGAGGCCGTCGACTGGGCGATCGCCGCCCGGGGCCAGTAACTCCCGCGGGACAGGCGGCCCGGAGAACCCGGGCAGGCCCTGTCATCCAACGCCCGGCGACCCCGGGAGCAGCCGCGTCGGCCGTCCGGTGACCCCGGACGGTCGCCGCCCTTCCCTTTCGGAGATCCGAGTGGAAGCACCGCAACTGCTGCACCAAGACGTGCCGGACAGTCAGGCGCTGCACCGACGCACCCTGAACCAGCGCGAGTTGAGAGGCATCCTCGGGCGCTACGCCACCGGCGTCGTCCTCGTCACCGCCCAGACCCCCGGCGGCCCCGCCGGAATGGCCGTCAACTCCTTCACCTCCGTATCGCTCGACCCCCCGCTGGTCGCTCTCTGCGCCGCTCACACCTCCACGACCTGGCCCGCCATCCGCGCCACGGGCAGCTTCGCGGTCACCATCCTCGGTGGCCAACACGCCGATCTGTGCCGCCTGTTCAGTGAGCACGGGGCGGATCGTTTCGCCGGTCGCGACTGGGCGCGGAGCACGTCGGGGCACCCGCTCCCGGCGGACGGCCTCGCCTGGCTTGAGTGTCGGATCTCCGTGATCCATCCGGCGGGCGACCACGAACTGGTCATCGCCTCGGCCGACGAGGGTGCCTTGACGGACACGGTGGACCCCCTCGTCTTCCACGCCGGGCGCTTCCGCGGGCTGGCGGCCTGAATGCGCCGGCCCCGCACCCGCACCGCGCAGTCGCGCCGGTCAACGAAATCCGCCTTGCGAACGCCGTCATCCGCCTTGGCGCCACAGGCAGCGAAAAAGCTAGGGAGAAGCTGAAGCCGTGGGCACTACGCACCCGCACGAGCACCCGGACACGCAAGAGCATTTGCCTGAGCACTTGACCGAGCAGCACTTGACCGAGCACTCGCCCGAGCTCTGGCAAGAGCAGTGGCAGGCGCACTGGAACGCCCGCCGGATCCCCTTCGAGCAGGAGTGCCAACGTGCCCGTACGGCGCTGCTGGCCGACCTCAAGGACCCACAGTCCGCCCAGGAACGGGTACTTGAGGACATCGTCGCCCTGTGCGCCGACTCGCTGCACTGGAAGGAGCGCGGCTACGACGCCGTGACGGCGGACCCGGGCGGCCTCTTCCGGTCCGTCCTGCCCGTCATGCGCTACACCGACTTCGCCGCCGAGATCGACCGGGAGACCCGCACCAAGGGCGGTGTCCTGTCCTGCAGTCCGGTCCTGCGCTGGCTCAAGACGAGCGGCACCACGGGCACGCCCAAGCGGGTCCCGTACACGCTGCACTGGCTGCTGACCTACCGGATCCCCGCGATGCAGGCCATGTGGGGAACGTACGTCGAACACCACCCGGAGATCCTCGCCCACCCACACGCCACCCTCGACACCCAGACCGTCCACGAGCGCGTCGACGACTACCTCAACGGCGTCCAGTACCAGGCGATCAGCAACCGCCACCCGCGGATCAACAGCCGCGACTGGAACCCGCCGTGGTCCGCCGCTCCCTGGTTCGGCACCGAGGCGCCCTCCTCGCACGCCGGTCGCATGTACCACCGCATCCGCCATCTCGTGGGCGAGCGGCTGCACTTCGTCTCGGCGATCAACCCGAGCACGCTCGTCTCACTGCGGGATCTCATCGCCGAACACGGCCCGGAACTCGTAGGGGACCTGCGCGCCGGCACGCTCGAAGGCAAGCCGTACGGCGATCCGGACCCGGCGGCCGCAGCGCACCTGCAATCCGTGCTGGACCAGGGGGAGTTCAGCCTCAAGGACGTCTGGCCCTCGCTCACCCTCTACAGCTGCTGGCTCTCCTCCTCCGCGGGGCTCTACCAGTCCAAGCTGGACGCGCTGCTGCCCGGCGTGCGCGCCATGCCGTTCATGAGCTGCGGTACCGAGGGCGTGACGACCATCCCGGTCGACGGCTCCCTGGACAGCCAGCCGCTCGCGGTCAACCAGGCGTACTTCGAGTTCGTGCCGGCCGAGGTGGAGCTGGGCGCGCTCGTCGACGCGGGCGAGCGGGTCGACACCCTGCTGCTCGACGAGATCGAGCCGGGCCGGGACTACCACCTGATCATGACCCAGGGCAACGGCCTCTACCGGCTGTGGAGCGGCGACATCTACCACGTCGACCGGATCGTGGACGGCACCCCGTGGGTGCACTTCGTCCACCGGGACGGCATCTTCCACTCCTTCACCGGCGAGAAGATCACCGAGGCCCAGGTCACCCAGGCCATCGGCCAGGCCATGGCGGAGGGTGGCCTGGCGGGTGGTCTGTATCTGTGCGGACCGCAGTGGGGTGAGCCGCCGCACTACGTGGTGGTGAGTGAAGTGCCGGAGCCGGGAGGTGAGTTGGACCGGTCCCTCGCCGAAGCCATCGACCGCGAGCTGAAGACCATCAACATCGAGTACGCCTCCAAGCGGGACAGCGGACGCCTTGGCCCGCTCGAAGTCCACACCGTCCCGCACGACTCCATCGCGGCCTACGCGGAGGGCCGGCGCCAGCAGGGCAACGCCACCCAGTACAAGTACAAACCCTTCCAGCAGGACACCGACTTCGTCGCCGACCTGGTCGGCGGTCGGTCCGGGAGCACACCGACGACCGAAACGGCGGGAGCCCACCGATGATCGAGACCAAGAGGCCGCCACAGAACATCCGCCGCGAGATCATCACCCTCTCCTCCGGCGACACCGGGACCGGCGGCGGCACCGGGACCGGCGGCGGCACCGGGACCGGCGGAGGCACCGAGAGCGGCGGAGGCACCGACCTGGCGCTGCACCTGTGGCGGCCGCGCGGCGAGAGCAAGGGCGCCGTCTTCTACTTCCACGGCCTGCAGAGTCATGCCGGCTGGCTGTGGGAGGTGGGCCCCCGGTTCGCCGACAACGACATCGCCTTCTTCGTCCTCGACCGGCGCGGCAGCGGCATCAGCGGCGGCGAGCGCAGTGACATCCCCGACGTCGAGACGATCATCGCGGACTACGTCAACGCCCTTGAGTACGTACGGAACTGGCTCGGCGACGACGCCCCGCTCTCCCTCTTCGGGCACTGCCTGGGCGGCTCCTTCCTGGCGGCGCTCATGCACCACCCCAGCTTCACCGTCCGCTACGACGCCGCGATCTTCTGCTCGACATGGCTGGGCCGGCTGCACGCCGTGCTGGGAGAGGAGGAGCGGACGGCGCTGGCGGCCGAGCGCAGCCAGGAGCCGTGGGACGCAGGCCTGAAAGCCACGGACTTCACCTCCGACCCCGCCTACCAGCACTTCATCGACCACGACGACCTGGCCGTACGGCAGTTGACGCGTCGCTCCCGAGCCACCCTGCTCGCCCTCGAACGCCTCTACCTCGACCCGGGGCGCCAACTCCCCGACGTGCCCGCCGCGTTCGTGTCCGGCCTCACCGACCCCATCGTCGACCTGGACGCCACCCGCCAGGTCTTCCATGAGCTGGTCCCCTGCCGGGGCGTGGCCGTCCAGTTCCCCACCGACCGGCACTACCTCTTCTACACCGACGTCCGCGACGAGGTCGTCGACTGGGCCTCGACCTACACGCTGCTCCAGGGCGTGAACCGCGATGCCTGACCCCGCCACGGGATCCGCGGCGCGGCTTTACCGGGTGGCGCTGCCGATGAGTGTCGGCTTCGACCACCCGGCGGCCCGCCGCACCACCAGCGACAGCCTGGTGCTCCGCCTCACGCTCGACGGCGTGACGGGCATCGGGGAGTGCGCACCCCGGGCGTACGTCACCGGCGAGACGAGCGGCAGCGTGACCGAGGCCCTGCGGCACGTCCCTCTCGACAAGGTGTTCGCCCAACTGCGCACCACGCCGGCCCGGCAACTCCTCGATCAACTACGCGAGGAAGGCTTCGAGTCGACCTTCGGCGTGAGCGGCGGCAACAATCTCATCTGCCTCCTGGAGACGGCCGTACTCGACCTGATCGGACATCAGCTCGGCCTGTCCGCAGGCGAGTCGGCGTGGCCGGGAACGCCCGTGGCCGACAAGGTCGCCATCTCCCAGGTGCTGGACCTGAGTATCGGAACCGATGAGTTCCTGGACACGCGCGGGCCCTTCCACTTCGTGAAGGTCAAGGCGTCCGACGACATCGACCGGGATGTCCGCACGGTGACCGCGATCCGGGAACGGCTCGGGCCCGCGGTGCCCGTGATGGTGGACGCCAACATGAGCTGGACACCCGCCACCGCCGTGACCTACGCGCGGAGACTCCACGCCGCCGGGGTGACGCTGGTCGAGGAACCGCTGCCCCGCCGCTCCTGGGAGGACCTGCGCACCCTGCGCCGCGCGACCGGAATCCGCGTCCTCCTCGACGAGTCGGTCTGCACGCTCGACGACGCCCGCGCCGCCGTCGCCCACGAGGCGTGCGACGCCGTGAACGTCCGGGTCGCCAAGAACGGCGGCCTGCTGCGCTCGGCACGGCTGATCGAGTACGCACGCTCGGCAGGGATCGGCTTCCAGATCGGCGTCCAGGTCGCCGAGACCGGCCCGCTGATCAACGCGAGCCGGGCGCTCGCCCTGCGCGCCCCGGACGCCCTGGCCGTCGAGGGCGGCCAGTCCGACCGCTTCTTCCCCGAGGCCGAGACGATCGTCTCGCCCCGCCCGGCCGTCGACCGCACGGCCAACACCATCGCACCGGCCGAGGGACCCGGCTTCGCCCTGCGCCTCAACGACGCGGCGGAGCGCTGGGCCTTTCTCAGCTGGACGCATGCCGACTGGCACCCCACGACCCCCGAGGAGACTCCCTGATGACGGTTCTGTACGAAGGAACCCACGACGGCGAGCGGTACGTCGGCTTCGGCACGCCCGAGGACGCCACGGCCGAGGGCGCCACGCTCACGCTGTATCCGCTGGGTGACCTCGATCTGCGGGCCGAGGTCCTGGCCGCGGACGGCGACAGTGCCGCGCTGACGGCGGCCCTGGCGGCGGGCCGCGAGCCGCGCAGCATACCGGCGGACGAGGTCTCCTTCCGCCCCCCGCTGCTGCCGGACGCCATCGGCGACGCGCTGGTCAGCGGCTTCATGCAGACCCACAACGTCAAGGTCGACGCATCCACCCAGTCCCAGCCCAACTGGTTCTTCAAGGGACTCGGCGACACCCTCAAGCTCTCCGGCGAGCGGCTGCGCGCACCGCGTGGCGCCGTGGCACTGACGGAGGAGGCGGAGATCGTCCTCGTGTACGTCACCGACGAGGGTGGCACCCCGCAGTACGCCGGCTACACCTTCGGCAACGACCTCACCGACATCGGCCGCTTCAAGCGCCACGCCGGGCACCTCTCGTACGCGAAGCTGTGCGACGCGGGCGTGGCGCCGTGGCTCTTCCTGGGCACGCCGCCGAGCCAGGTGACCGGGCAGGTCGCCATCGAGCGGGGTGCGGAGGAGGTCTGGCGCGGCACCTTCACCACCGGGACGAAAGCCCTTCACTACGGCCTGCGGGACATGATGTCCGAGCTGTTCTCGTACGAGGGTCTCAGCCACCCCGGCCGGGTGCACTACGTCTACATCGGCGCCGACCGCGCCAGCTTCCACGACGGGTTCACCATCGCCGACCAGGACCGGATCGAGATCCACTTCGCCACGCACGGGGTGACGCTGACGCACACGGTGGACTGGCGCTGACGCGCGGGGCGGAGCGGCGCTGAGGTGGTGGATGGACCGGTGCTGGCGCGGTGGATGGACTGACTGGCGGTGATATGCCTGTTGGGCCGCACAGGGGAATCCCTTGTCCCGGCCGCCCACAGGAGCCATCGGGTCAACTACTCTGCGTGCAAATACAGTTGCTCTCCGCTCCCGAAGAGGAAACCTGATGGTGCGACACGCAGCCCAGCAGACCAACCTGGCCCGCACGACCGCGCGCATCGCCGCCGCGGTCGGCGTGGTCGCTGCCGGTGCGGCCGGCGCCGCCCCGGCCGTCGCTGACACGGACCCCGTCGTGGACGTCGTGCGCACCCGGCCGACCTCGCTCGGCAAGATCGACCCGCAGGCGGGTCTTGCGGTCCTGACCGGCACGGTGGGGTACGTCACCGGTCCCGTCGCGGGCCTGAAGCCCAACCCGCTGGCGGGCACCGGGGTCGACCCCCTCGACAACGGAGTCGCCACCCAGCTGGCCGACTTCAAGCCGCTGTCGTCGCAGGCCCTGACGCGGCCGCTGGCGCAGGCGCCCTCGGTGGGGAGCATTCCGGTGGTCGGGCAGGTCGCGGGGCTGTTGCGCTGAGTGTGCGGTGCCGGGCGAGCTGCGCTGAGTGTGCGGCGCCGGGCATGTGGCGCCGGGCATGTGGCGCCGGAACACAAGAGAGCCGCGCTTTCCCTGGACGGAGGGAAGCGCGGCTCTCTCGTGAACGGGACCCCGGGGACACGGATCGGGGTCCCGGGCTTCGGGTCCTGGGACTCAGGTCTCGGGTCTCGGGTCTGGGACTCGGGACGCGGGCCCCTGGGCTCAGTACGACGATCCGGAGGCGCCCAGTGCGCCCGTCGGGTGCCAGACCGTCTTCGTTTCCAGGAAGGCGGTGAGGCGCTCGGTGCCCGGCGTCTCGGAGTAATCCACAGCCTGTGGACGGAGGACTCGCTTCAGGTTGTCCGCCGCCGCGATCTCCAGTTCCTTCGCGAGTACGGCGTCGGCGCCGGTCAGGTCGATCGCGTTGACGTCCTGGTGCGCGGCCAGCGGGGCCGCGATCTCCGCCGTCCTGCCGGAGAGGACGTTGACGACACCGCCGGGGAGGTCGGAGGTCGCCAGGACCTCGCCCAGCGACAGCGCCGGCAGCGGGGACTTCTCGCTCGCGATCACGATCACCGTGTTGCCGGTCGCGATCACCGGGGCGATCACCGAGATCAGGCCCAGGAACGAGGACTCCTGGGGGGCCAGGACGGTGACCACGCCTGTCGGCTCCGGGGTGGAGAGGTTGAAGTACGGGCCCGCGACCGGGTTGGCGCCGCCGACCACCTGGGCGATCTTGTCGGTCCAGCCCGCGTACCAGACCCAGCGGTCGATGGCCGCGTCGACGACAGCCGCGGCCTTGGACTTCGATAGCCCCTCCGCGTCCGCGACCTCACCTACGAACTGGTCCTTGCGGCCCTCCAGCATCTCCGCGATGCGGTAGAGGATCTGGCCGCGGTTGTACGCCGTGGCCCCGGACCAGCCGCCGAACGCCTTGCGGGCGGCCACCACCGCGTCGCGGGCGTCCTTGCGGGACGAGAGGGGGGCGTTGGCCAGCCACTTGCCTTTGGAGTCGGTCACCTCGTACACCCGGCCGCTCTCGCTGCGAGGGAACTTGCCCCCGACGTACAGCTTGTAGGTCTTGAAGACGCTCAGACGGGTCTGTTCCGACTTCTCGGGCTTCTCGGGCTTCACAGTCTTCTCGGGCTTTTCAGACATCGAGGTACGCCTCCAGGCCGTGGCGACCGCCCTCGCGGCCGAAGCCCGACTCCTTGTAACCGCCGAACGGCGAGGTGGGGTCGAACTTGTTGAACGTGTTGGACCAGATGACGCCCGCGCGGAGCTTGCCCGCGACCGCGAGAATCCGGGAGCCCTTCTCCGTCCAGATGCCGGCGGAGAGGCCGTACTGGGAGTTGTTGGCCTTGGCCACAGCCTCGTCCGGGGTGCGGAAGCTGAGGACGGACAGGACCGGGCCGAAGATCTCGTCGCGGGCGACGGTGTGCGCCTGGGTGACGTTCGTGAAGAGCGTCGGGGCGAACCAGTAGCCGGACGAGGGGAGTTCGCAGGGCGCGGACCAGCGCTCGGCGCCCTCCGCCTCGCCCTGCTCGACGAGCGTGGTGATGCGGGACAGCTGCTCGGCGGAGTTGATCGCGCCGATGTCCGTGTTCTTGTCGAGGGGGTCGCCGAGGCGGAGAGTTGCGAGGCGGCGCTTGAGAGAGTCCAGCAACTCGTCCTGGATCGACTCCTGTACGAGGAGGCGGCTGCCCGCGCAGCAGACCTGGCCCTGGTTGAAGAAGATGCCGGTGACGATGCCCTCGACGGCCTGGTCGATGGGGGCGTCGTCGAAGACGATGTTCGCGCCCTTGCCGCCGAGTTCGAGCGTGACCTTCTTGGTCGTGCCGGCCACCTGGCGGGCGATCGCCTTGCCGACGGCGGTGGAGCCGGTGAAGGCCACCTTGTTCACGTCGGGGTGCGCGACGAGTGCGGCGCCCGTGTCGCCGTATCCCGGAAGGATGTTGACGACGCCCTTGGGCAGGCCCGCCTGGCGGCAGATGTCCGCGAAGAAGAGGGCGGAGAGGGGGGTTGTCTCGGCTGGCTTGAGGACCACGGTGTTGCCGGTGGCGAGCGCGGGGGCGATCTTCCACGCCAGCATCAGGAGGGGGAAGTTCCAGGGGATGACCTGGCCCGCGACGCCGAGGGGTCGCGGGTTCGCGCCGAAGCCCGCGTGGTCGAGCTTGTCGGCCCAGCCCGCGTAGTAGAAGAAGTGCGCGGCTACGAGGGGGAGGTCGGCGTCCCTCGTCTCCTTGATGGGCTTGCCGTTGTCGAGGGTTTCGAGGACGGCGAGCTCGCGGGAGCGCTCCTGGATGATCCGGGCGATGCGGAACAGGTACTTGGCGCGCTCGGAGCCGGGCAGTGCCGACCACTTCTCGAACGCCCTGCGGGCCGCCTTGACGGCGCGGTCGACGTCCGCCTCGCCCGCCTGGGCGATCTCGGCGAGGACCTCTTCGGTGGACGGGCTGACCGTCTTGAAGACCTTGCCGTCGGCGGCCTCGGTGAACTCGCCGTCGATGAACAGGCCGTACGAGGGCGCGATGTCGACGACGGAGCGGGACTCGGGCGCGGGTGCGTACTCGAATGCGGATGACCGCTTGTCCATGGTCATGGTGATCAGTCCACCGTCACGTAGTCGGGGCCGGAGTAGCGGCCGGTGGCCAGCTTCTGACGCTGCATCAGCAGGTCGTTCAGGAGCGAGGACGCGCCGAAGCGGAACCAGTGGTTGTCCAGCCAGTCCTCGCCCGCGGTCTCGTTGACCAGGACGAGGAACTTGATCGCGTCCTTGGTCGTACGGATGCCGCCGGCCGGCTTCACGCCGATCTGGACGCCGGTCTGGGCGCGGAAGTCGCGTACGGCTTCCAGCATGAGCAGCGTGTTCGCCGGGGTTGCGTTCACGGCCACCTTGCCGGTGGAGGTCTTGATGAAGTCGGCGCCGGCCAGCATGCCGAGCCAGCTGGCGCGGCGGATGTTGTCGTACGTCGACAGCTCGCCCGTCTCGAAGATGACCTTGAGGCGGGCGCTGGTCCCGCAGGTCTCCTTCACGGCGGTGATCTCGTCGTACACCTTCAGGTACTTGCCCGCGAGGAACGCTCCGCGGTCGATGACCATGTCGATCTCGTCGGCGCCCGCGGCGATGGCGTCCCGTACGTCGGCCAGCTTGACGTCGAGGGCGGCTCGGCCGGCGGGGAAGGCGGTGGCGACGGAGGCGACCTTCACGCCGGAGCCGGCGACGGCTTCCTTGGCGGTGGCCACCATGTCGGGATAGACGCAGACCGCGGCCGCGGCGGGGGCCGTACGGTCGGTCGGGTCCGGGCGGACCGCCTTGGCGCCGAGCGCCCGGACCTTGCCCGGGGTGTCCGCGCCTTCCAGCGTCGTCAGGTCGACCATCGAGATGGCGAGGTCGATGGCGTACGCCTTGGCCGTGGTCTTGATGGAACGGGTGCCGAGCGAGGCGGCGCGCGCCTCCAGGCCGACCGCGTCTACGCCGGGGAGCCCGTGGAGGAAGCGGCGCAGCGTGCTGTCGGACGCGGTTACGTCGCCGAGTGCGTGTGCAGCAGCGGGTGCAGTGGTGGGCATGGTCACTAGCCGAGCATATCTACGCGCGTAGCGGCTGTACAGCCCTGGGGGTTGTCTGACGCTGGGTGGGTGCGCTGGGTGGGTGCCTGCGGGTGGGTGCCTGGGGTCGGGTGCCTGGGGTCCGGTGGGTGGGTCGGGGCCGGGGGCCGGTACATCCGCCCGTCGCCGCCGGATCAGGCGTTGGGCGGGAGGCGAGGGGTCCGGTGACGCGAACGTAAGCGACGGGCATGTGATGTACCGGCCCCCGGCCCCTTCCGTGGTCAATCGGGTGCGGGTGGCATCAACGCTTTCCAGCCCCAGCCCCAGCCCCAGCCCCAGCCCCAGCCCCAGCCCCAGCCCCAGCCCCGGCCCCGGCCCCGGCCCCGGCCTGCGCGGCCTGTGCGGCGTTTGAGGGTGGGGTGGTGCCGTCCCGATCCCCGACGCACCGATCCCCGACCCACCCACCCGTGACGCGCCCACCCGGGACCCATCCACCTGTGACCCGCCCACCGCTGACCCGCCCACCGCCGACCCGCGGCCCACCCACCCGCGGTCGACCCGCCCGCGTTCCCCACCCACCCGTGGGGGCTGCACTCTCCAGCCCTGGCCAGGAAGTTTCAGCCCGTCCGGCGTTTGAGGACGAGCCCTTCGGGCGAACGGGGGGTCTGGGGGCGGAGCCCCCAGGTACGGGACGGGTAGGGGCGGAGGGGGCGAAAAGAAGCGTTCTGCTCGCACACCCGCGCCGGGTGCCCGGGGGAGTAGGGCCGGGGAAGGGAGGGGAGAGGCACCCGGCAGGGGGACGGAAGACGCGTCGGGCAGAATCGGGGGCATGACGACCCCGGATCACCAGTCACCCACGCCGGACGCCTCGCGACCCGAGTCGAAGGACCGGATCTACCGGTCGCCCGCCGGCATGGCGGGCGGCGCCCTGGTGCTGGCCCTCGTGGGCTGGCTCGGCATCGACGCGCTGGTGTCGGGGAACGACCGCGTCCCATGGCTGGCGCTCGCCGGGATGATCCTGATCATCCCGCTGGTGAGCGCCTTCACCCTGCGCCCCGCGGTCTACGCGAACGAGGACCGGCTGCGCATCCGCAACCCGTGGCGCGTCATCGTGCTGCCCTGGGCCAAGGTCGCCTCCCTGAAGTCGGGATACTCGAACGAGGCCGTCGACACGACCGGCGCCAAGTACCAGCTGTGGGCGGTGCCCGTCTCGCTGCGCGGCCGCAAGAAGGTGGCAAGGCAGCAGGCGCGGTCCACCGCCCCGGGCGGCAGAGGCCGTACGCACACCGCCGTGCAGGAGCCCACCCCCGCGCAGACCGACCAGATCATGGGCGACCTGCGCGAACTGGCCCGGGCCAGGGGTGCCGCCGAGGGCTCGCAGGGCGAGGTGAGCGTGCGGTGGGCGTACGAGGTGATCGCGCCCGTGGTCGCCGGAGCGGTGCTGCTCGCGGTGCTGCTGGCTATGGGCTGACCGGGCGGGCCTGACCCTCGTCGCGTCCTAACGGGTCAGGACAGCACTGAGGTTTGAGTGAGTGACAGGGACGCGGAAGGCCCACCTGTGCGGTGGGCCCGCGTTCGTCGTCAGATGCCTGCCGCGGCAGACAGGTCCTGCTTGATCTTCGTCAGCAGATCCCGTGCCTTGGCGTGGGCGGACGGGAGCTTGTCCCGGGTGCCCACCGGCACCACGACCTCCAAGTAGCACTTCAGTTTCGGCTCGGTCCCGCTGGGCCGGACGATGACGCGTGCGCCCTCCAGGGTGTAGCGCAGCCCGTCCGTGGGCGGGAGGGTGTCCGTGCCCTTCGTCAGGTCCTCGGCCTTGGTGATCGCCAGGCCCGCGAGCCGCGTGGGCGGCTGCTCGCGCAGGCGCCGCATGGCGTTCGTGATCAGCGAGAGGTCCTCGACGCGGACCGAGAGCTGGTCGGTGGCGTGCAGGCCGTACTCGACGGCGATGTCGTCGAGGAGGTCGAGGAGCGTGCGGTTCTGGGACTTGAGTTCGGAGGCGAGTTCCGTGATCAGCAGGGCCGCCGTGATGCCGTCCTTGTCGCGTACGCCGTCGGGGTCGACGCAGTAGCCGAGCGCCTCCTCGTACCCGTACCGAAGGCCGTCGACGCGGGCGATCCACTTGAAGCCGGTGAGGGTCTCCTCGTACGGCAGCCCCGCCTTCTCGGCGATCCGGCCCAGGAGTGAGGAGGAGACGATCGACTCGGCGAACGTGCCCTGTGCCCCGCGCTTCACCAGGTGCTGGGCGAGCAGCGCGCCCACCTCGTCACCACGCAGCATCCGCCAGCCGGCGCCGTCCCTGACGGCCACGGCGCAGCGGTCCGCGTCCGGGTCGTTCGCGATGATCAGATCCGGCTCGGTCTCGCGGGCCTTGGCGAAGGCGAGGTCCATCGCGCCGGGCTCTTCCGGGTTCGGGAACGCGACCGTCGGGAAGTCCGGGTCCGGTTCCGCCTGTTCGGCGACGAGGACGGGCTCCGGGAAGCCGGCCCGCGCGAACGCCGCGAGGAGGGTGTCCTTGCCGACGCCGTGCATCGCCGTATAGACGGTGCGGGCCGTGCGGGGGGAGCCCGCGGCGAGTACGGCGTCCGTGCGGGCCAGGTAGGCCTCCAGGACACCGTCGTCGAGGATTTCCCAGCCGCTGTGCGGGCGGGGGACGTCGGCGAGCGCGTGGACCGCGTCGATCTCGGCGGCGATCTCGGCGTCGGCCGGCGGGACGATCTGCGAACCGTCGCCCAGGTACACCTTGTAGCCGTTGTCGCGGGGCGGGTTGTGGCTGGCGGTGACCTCCACGCCCGCCACCGCGCCGAGGTGCCTTATGGCGTACGCGAGGACGGGGGTGGGGAGGGGGTGGGGGAGTACGGCGGCGCGGAGGCCCGCGCCCGTCATGACGGCGGCCGTGTCCCGGGCGAAGTCCTCGGACTTGTGGCGGGCGTCGTAGCCGATGACGACCAGGCCGTCGGTCTGTCCCTTGCCCTTGAGGTACGCCGCGAGGCCGGCGGCCGCCCGGATCACCACGGCGCGGTTCATTCGCATCGGGCCCGCGCCGAGTTCGCCGCGCAGGCCCGCCGTGCCGAACTGGAGAGTGCCGCTGAACCGTGCGGTGAGCTCCGCCGTGTCCCCGGTGTCGATGAGCTTCGCGAGCTCCTCACGGGTCTCCGCGTCGGGGTCCTCCGCCAGCCACGCCTTGGCCCGCGCGATGAGTTCGTCCTGCACGTGGGGTGCGCCTCTCTGTTCGTTCGTACGTATGTACGTTGCTGCTGTGTACCCGGTTTTTTCGCCCCCTCCGCCCCTACCTGTCCCGTACTTCCGGGGCTACGCCCCGTTTCAGCCCGTCCGGCGTTTGTGGACGAGCGCGTTCAGCGCGATACGGGGGTCTGGGGGCGGAGCCCCCAGGTACGGGACGGGTAGGGGCGGACGGGGCGAGCGAACTACAGCCGGTCCAGCACCTTGGTGAGAAGCTCCCCCATGCGGGTCGCCGAGTCGCGCCCCGCCTGGAGAACCTCCTCGTGGTTCAACGGCTCGCCCGTCATCCCGGCGGCGAGGTTGGTGACGAGCGAGATGCCGAGCACCTCGGCGCCGGCCTCGCGGGCGGCGATGGCCTCCAGCGTCGTCGACATGCCCACCAGGTCGGCTCCGATCACCCGGGCCATCCGGATCTCGGCCGGCGTCTCGTAGTGCGGCCCGGGGAACTGCGCGTACACGCCCTCCTCCAGGCTGGCGTCGATCTCCTTGCACAGGGCGCGCAGCCGGGGCGAGTACAGATCGGTGAGGTCGACGAAGTTCGCGCCGATGATCGGCGAGGTGGCCGTCAGGTTGATGTGGTCGCTGATCAGGACCGGCTGTCCGGGGCGCATGCCCTCGCGCAGCCCGCCGCAGCCGTTGGTGAGCACGATGGTCTTGCAGCCGGCGGCGACGGCGGTACGGACGCCGTGCGCGACGGCGGCGACACCGCGGCCTTCGTAGTAGTGGGTGCGGCCCAGGAAGACCAGCGCCCTCTTGTCGCCGATCTTGTACGAGCGGACCTGGCCGCCGTGGCCCTCGACAGCCGGCGGGGGGAACCCGGGCAGCGCGGTGACCGGGAACTCGGCCTCGGGTGTGCCGAGCGCGTCCACGGCCGGCGCCCAGCCGGAGCCCATCACGAGGGCGACGTCGTGGGTCTCGGCGCCCGTGAGCTCACGCAGGCGCGTGGCGGCGGCGTCGGCGGCGGCGTGGGGGTCGCCCTGGATGTCGTCCGGAAGGAGAGATGCGTTCACGCGCATGAGGGTAGCTGGTCCAGGCCTACGCGCGTAGATGACAGAGCTCACGGTCTTGCGATCGTTGTCTTGTCGTTTCCAACAAGCGCCGCAGGAGCGTTTCCCACAAAGGGGCGGATAAATAGGCAGATAAGGGGCCGGGTGGGGTTCGTGCCCGGCTCAGCAGGGGCGTTTGCGCAGCTCCATCACGTAGTCATGGGGTGCCCCGGCCGATTCGGCGGCGTCGGCGAGCTCTCCCAGGTACCGCGCCGAGGGGAGTCCCCCCTCGTATCCGTTGAGTACGTACACCCACGCGGCTTCCTCGCCCTCCAGCGTGTGCACCCGTACCCGCATCCGGCGGTAGATGTCGAGCCCCACGCCCTCCCACCGGTCCATGGAGTCCTCGTCCAGGGGCGCGATGTCGTACAGCGTCACGAAGACCTGGGACCGCGGTGCCTCGACGATCGTCGCCAGCGCGCCTTCCCAGCCCATGTGCTCGCCCCCGAACGTCAGCCGCCAGTCGTTCAGCCAGCCGGTGGCGCGCAGCGGCGAGTGCGGTGCGCGGCGCGTCATGAGCCGCGGGTCGAGATTGCCGGCGTATGCGGCGTAGAGCGACATGGGGTCGAGAGTACGGCAGCAATCACGTGGGTCTCTCGCGTAACAGCCGGGGGCTCCCGCGTAACAGAAGGAGCTCGAATGACGCAGACCCCGGGCCCCGCGGCGGAAGCACCTTGAGGCGTGCGGGACAATGGAGTACGTGACTCGGATCGTGATCATTGGTGGCGGACCCGGCGGATACGAGGCGGCCCTCGTGGCCGCCCAGCTCGGCGCGGAGGTGACCGTCGTCGACTGCGACGGTCTGGGCGGGGCGTCGGTGCTCACCGACTGCGTCCCGTCGAAGACCCTCATCGCGACGGCCGAGGTGATGACCACCTTCGACTCGTCGTACGAGGAACTCGGCATCATCGTCGCCGACGACACTCCACCCATCGACGCACCCGCGCGGGTCGTCGGCGTCGACCTCGGCAAGGTCAACCGCCGGGTGAAGCGCCTGGCGCTCGCGCAGTCGCACGACATCACGGCCTCCGTGACGCGGGCCGGCGCCCGTGTCCTGCGCGGTCGCGGACGCCTCGCGGGCATGCAGTCACTGGACGGCTCGCGCAAGGTGATCGTGCGGTCCGCGGACGGCACCGAGGAGACCCTCACCGCCGACGCCGTGCTCATCGCCACCGGCGCACACCCGCGCGAGCTGCCCGACGCACAGCCCGACGGCGAGCGGATCCTGAACTGGACCCAGGTGTACGACCTCGACGAACTCCCGGACGAGCTCATCGTGGTCGGCTCCGGTGTCACCGGCGCCGAGTTCGCCGGCGCCTACCAGGCACTCGGCTCACGCGTCACGCTGGTATCCAGCCGCGACCGCGTGCTGCCCGGCGAGGACCCGGACGCCGCCGCCGTCCTGGAGGACGTCTTCCGCCGCCGTGGCATGAACGTCATGGCGCGCTCCCGCGCCGAGTCCGCCAAGCGGGTCGGCGACCGGGTCGAGGTCACCCTCTCCGACGGCCGGGTCATCAGCGGCTCGCACTGCCTGATGGCCGTCGGCGCCATCCCGAACAGCAGCGGGATGGGCCTGGAGGAGGCCGGCGTCAGGGTCAGGGACTCCGGGCACATCTGGACCGACAAGGTCTCACGGACCTCCGCTCCCGGTGTGTACGCCGCCGGTGACGTGACCGGCGTCTTCGCCCTCGCGTCCGTCGCCGCCATGCAGGGCCGCATCGCCATGTACCACTTCCTCGGCGACGCGGTGGCCCCGCTGAACCTGAAGACCGTCTCCTCGAACGTCTTCACCGACCCGGAGATCGCCACCGTCGGCTACTCGCAGGCCGACGTCGACGGGGGCAAGATCGACGCCCGCGTCGTCAAGCTGCCGCTCCTGCGCAACCCGCGCGCCAAGATGCAGGGCATCCGGGACGGCTTCGTCAAGATCTTCTGCCGCCCGGGTACCGGAATCGTGGTGGGCGGCGTGGTCGTGTCCCCGCACGCCTCGGAACTGATCCACCCCATCTCGATCGCGGTCGACAACAATCTGACGGTCGAACAGATCGCGAACGCGTTCACCGTGTATCCGTCACTGTCGGGCTCCATCGCCGAAGTGGCACGGCAGTTGCACACGCGGAAGACCGAGGGCGGCAGCTGAGGCCTACGGCGACTCTCCGCTGGTCACGGGGAGTTGTCGCCCATTCGTACGGCATAGGCGGCGCGAGTAGGCGCGTATACCACTCCGCGCCCTGCCATGCGAACAACTTCTGTTATTCGGCGCAAACTGCTGAAAGCAGACGGTCGTTGGGGTTACTGTCAGTTTCGTGTTCGCTGCAGAACGTCGCCAATTGATCCTCGAAATGGTGCGAGCGAACGGGGCCGTGTCGCTCCGTGAGCTCGCCCGCGTCGTCCAGACCTCCGAAGTGACCGTACGGCGGGACGTGCGCGCACTGGAGGCAGAAGGACTCCTCGACCGCCGGCATGGCGGTGCGGTATTGCCGGGCGGGTTCACGCGAGAATCCGGCTTTCCGCAGAAATCACATCTCGCGACCGCCGAGAAGACGGCCATCGCCGATCTCGCCGCAGGTCTTGTCGAAGAGGGCGAGGCCATCGTGGTGGGCGCGGGGACCACCACGCAGGAGCTGGCTCGCCGGCTCGCGCGGGTACCCGGGCTGACCGTCGTCACCAACTCCCTGCTGGTGGCCCAGGCGTTGGCCCACGCCAACCGGGTGGAAGTCGTGATGACCGGCGGCACCCTGCGCGGTTCCAACTACGCCCTGGTCGGGTCAGGGGCCGAGCAGTCCCTCCAGGGGCTGCGGGTCTCCCGGGCCTTCCTCTCCGGAAGCGGACTGACCGCCGAGCGCGGCCTGTCCACGTCCAACATGCTGTCGGCCTCGGTCGACCGGGCGCTCGTCCAGGCCGCAGCGGAGGTCGTCGTCCTCGCCGACCACACCAAGCTCGGTACGGACACGATGTTCCAGACGGTCCCGACCGATCTGATCACCCGCCTGGTCACCGACGAGCCCCCCGCCCACGACGACCGCGCCCTCACCGAACTGCAGGCCCTGGCCGACCAGGGCGTACAGATCGCGGTCGCCGGGTCATCAGCGGGCGGCGGCGCGGGAGGTGATCCCGTCCCGGCGGGGCGCCCGCCACGCCGGGACATGCCGCTCCCGGGACCGCGCCGCGGCCAGGTCCCCGGCACGGCGCCCCAGTTGCGCTCGGCCACGGTCCTCGGCGAGCAGCCCCCCGGGGAGCGAGCGAGGGTGGCGGACCTGCGCCGCCGCTGACCGTCTCCGGCGGGGCGCAAGCGGAGTACCGAGCCGTGGACGCCGGACGGGGAAAGCCGAAGCGCCCGGCGGACTGACTGCTCCAGTCCGACAGGCGCTTCGGGATGTCGTACGACCGTCTCGTACGGGTGGGACCTTAAGGGCCGTCAGTCCTTGATCTCGCAGATCGCGGCGCCGGAGGTGAGGGAGGCGCCGACCTCGGCGCTGAGGCCCTTGATGGTGCCGGAGCGGTGGGCGTTGAGGGGCTGCTCCATCTTCATGGCCTCCAGGACGACGATGAGGTCGCCTTCCTTGACCTCCTGGCCCTCCTCGACGGCCACTTTGACGATGGTGCCCTGCATGGGGGAGGCGAGGGTGTCGCCCGAGGCCACCGGCCCGGACTTCTTGGCCGCCCGGCGCTTGGGCTTGGCGCCCGCCGCGAGACCGGTGCGGGCCAGCGACATGCCGAGCGAGTAGGGCAGCGAGACCTCAAGACGCTTGCCGCCGACCTCGACGACGATCGTCTCGCGGTCCGCCTCGTCCTCGGTCTCGGTGTCGGCGGAGGCGGTGAAGGCGGGGATCTCGTTGACGAACTCGGTCTCGATCCACCGGGTGTGGACCGTGAACGGCTCGGTGGACCCGGTCAGTTCGGGGGCGAACGCCGGGTCCTTGACGACCGCGCGGTGGAAGGGGATGGCGGTGGCCATGCCCTCGACGGTGAACTCCCCGAGGGCGCGCGCGGCGCGCTGGAGCGCCTGCTCGCGGGTGGCGCCGGTGACGATCAGCTTGGCCAGGAGGGAGTCCCAGGCGGGGCCGATGACGCTGCCGGACTCGACGCCGGCGTCCAGGCGGACGCCCGGGCCGGACGGCGGGTCGAACACGGTGACCGTGCCGGGGGCCGGGAGGAAGCCTCGCCCCGGGTCCTCGCCGTTGATGCGGAACTCGAAGGAGTGGCCGCGCAGTTCGGGGTCGCCGTAGCCCAGTTCCTCGCCGTCGGCGATGCGGAACATCTCGCGTACCAGGTCGATGCCGGCGACTTCTTCGGTGACCGGGTGCTCGACCTGGAGACGGGTGTTGACCTCCAGGAAGGAGATCGTGCCGTCCGTGCCGACCAGGAACTCCACGGTGCCCGCGCCGACATAGCCGGCTTCCTTCAGGATCGCCTTGGAGGAGGCGTACAGCTCCTCGACCTGGGCGTCGGAAAGGAAGGGCGCGGGGGCCTCCTCGACCAGCTTCTGGTGGCGGCGCTGGAGGGAGCAGTCACGCGTCGACACGACGACCACGTTGCCGTGGGAGTCGGCCAGGCACTGCGTCTCCACGTGCCGGGGCTTGTCCAGGTAGCGCTCCACGAAGCACTCGCCGCGTCCGAAGGCGGCGACCGCCTCACGTACGGCGGAGTCGTACAGCTCGGGCACCTCTTCGAGGGTGCGGGCGACCTTCAGACCGCGACCGCCGCCACCGAAGGCGGCCTTGATCGCGATCGGCAGTCCGTGCTCCTCGGCGAACGCGACGACCTCGTCGGAGCCGGACACCGGGTCAGGGGTGCCGGCCACCAGAGGCGCCCCGGCGCGCTGCGCGATGTGACGGGCGGCGACCTTGTCACCAAGATCGCGGATCGCCTGCGGCGGCGGGCCGATCCACACCAGGCCGGCGTCGAGCACCGCCTGCGCGAATTCCGCGTTCTCGGAAAGGAAGCCGTAACCGGGGTGGATGGCGTCCGCCCCCGAATCCTTGGCGGCCTGGAGCACCTTGGCGACGTCCAGGTAGCTGGTGGCCGGGGTGTCACCGCCCAATGCGAACGCTTCGTCCGCCGCACGGACATGCGAAGCGTCCCGGTCCGGTTCCGCATAGACGGCAACGCTCGCGATGCCGGCATCCCGGCACGCTCGGGCCACGCGGACAGCGATTTCGCCACGGTTGGCGATGAGCACCTTGCGCACGATGGCTCCCTCCTTGAAACAAGCCGAGTTTAGGGACTGCCGACACGACCTTTCGACCCGTCCCCAATGGTGAGCTTGCCCACACGGAGCGTGATTCGAGGCGCGCTCGACCCGCGAAATCCCTTGTCGCGCCACGGCACACGGGATCCCTTGTCTGAACCCTAGCCCTCCTCTGTGGTCAAGGTCTCTGTGCGTCAGTGCTGCGTGCCACAGGGTTTCTTTGTCGAGACCCTACGAATGGCCCAATGATTCTTTGCCCTCGACAGAACCCTTGTCCCGAGGTTTACCCGTTAGTAGCGTTCAGGATGTACTCGAACGTACTAGGGGTAACAGCACACGGAAGCGGGTGGGGACCGGTGGTGCGCAGACCGGTGGCGTGGGTGGCGGCGATCGTGCTCTTCGTGGAGGCGATCGGCATCGCGCTGTTGAACTGGTTGCTCGGCACGGTCGTCGACAACCAGGACATGTCCCTGGCCGGGCTCGACTCGGACATGATGTCCCTCTCGTCGAAGGTCGGGGGTGTGGTCTTCGGCCTCTACTTCGCGCTGTGCGGCCTCATTGCCCTGCTCGTCGGCGTGCGGGCCCGGGCCCCCGGCCTCTTCGGGCGCATCCTGCTCATCAGTGCCGCGGTGGTGCACGGCCTGCTGGGTGCGCTCACGGTGGGTCTGGTGGGCTGGAGCGCGTTCGCCTTCCTGATGGTGGGGCTCGCGCTGATCGTGTTCACGCTCCTGGCGTTCGACCGCCAGGAGGGTCCGTCCGACGCCGTGCCCGGGGCGAGCGGGAACGGCGACAACGGAGGAGCGCCGGTGACGGGCCCCGCGGCCCCTCCGGTCCCCTCGGCCTCCTGATCACTTCTCCCGCGGCGTCCACAACTGAGTGATGCCGACGCCCAGTTCGGCCAGCAGGCGGCGCACCAGCGGCAGCGAGATCCCGATCACGTTGCCGTGGTTGCCGTCGATGCGGTCGATGAACGGTGCCGAGCGGCCGTCGAGGGTGAACGCCCCGGCCACATAGAGGGGTTCACCCGAGGCGACGTACGCGGCGATCTCGGCGTCGCTCGGATCGCCGAAGTGGACCACCGTGGACGCGGTCGCCGATACGTAGCGCTTGGCCGCCGTGTCGTAGACGCAGTGGCCGGTCTGGAGGGTCCCGGCGCGGCCGCGCATCGACTTCCAGCGAGCGGTGGCCTCCTCGGCGTCGGCGGGCTTGCCGTACGCCTCGCCGTCCAGGTCGAGGACCGAGTCGCAGCCGATCACCAGGGCGCCCTGCACCTCGGGCTTCGCCGACACGACGGAGGCCTTCGCCTCGGCCAGTGCGAGGGCGAGTTCGGCGGGGGTCGGTGCGCTGAGGGCGTCCTCGTCGAACCCGCTCACGATCACCTCGGGGTCGAGTCCGGCCTGCCGCAGCAGATTGAGCCGGGCGGGGGACTGCGAGGCGAGCACGAGACGGCGGCGCGGCTGATCAGTCATGTGATCAGGGTATCGGCGCGCCTCACATGATGCCGAGCACCACCATCGCGAGCACCATGGCCAACGCCATCAGAACCCCCAGGCGCCGCAACATGGCCTGAGTGTCGCGGAGTTCCTTGGGTGGCTCGTTCTCGGGGTCGGACCACAGCATGTCTTCGATCGTGCGACGGCGGAGGGCCGGGCGCCTGAGTATGCGTACTCAACTTGTACCCGGCTCGCGCAAATGGGTCTGGGGTTTCTTTAGTGCGCCATCGCCTGTTACGGTCATGAGGTTCACTAAAGGAACCATGGTCCCATTTAATGGAGGCAGCTGCCGTGTTCACCACCGCCTGGACCGCGTCGCCCCAGCTCCCCGCCGAGGGCTTCACCCCCAACTGGTCGCAGGAGGGCTTCTGGCGCCAGTCGCTGCGCCAGGCCGTCCGCCTCACCGCCGGCGGCGCCCGGGTCCGTATCCGGCTCTCCAACGCGTACGGCACCTCGCCGCTGCGGATCGCGGGCGCCACGGTGGCCCGCGCGGGCGAAGGGGCCGCCGTCGAGCCCGGTTCGGTACGGCGGCTCACCTTCGGCGGCGCCACCTCGGCCGAGATCCCGGCGCACGGCCTCGCCGTCAGCGACCCGGCCGAACTCACCCTGGAATCACTGGAATCAGTGACCATCACCCTCCACCTCGATGCCGTCACCGGCCCCGCGACCTTCCACGCACAGGCCTTCGCGACCAGTCACCGGGCCGCCGGCGACCGTCTGGAGGACGTGCGAGGCAAGGCCTTCGACACCTCTTCCGAGTCCTGGTACTTCCTGTCGGCCGTCGAGGTCGACTCCGGCCGCAGGAACGCCGTCGCGCTCTTCGGGGACTCCATCACGGACGGCTTCGGCTCGACCCCGGGCGCGAACCGCCGCTGGTCCGACGCGCTCGCCGAACGCACCGGGCGACCCGTCCTCAACGCGGGCATCGGCGGAAACCTGCTGCTCAACGACTCGGCCTGGTACGGCGAGAAGGGCGTCCACCGGCTCGGCCGCGACGTCCTGGACCACCAGGGCGTGGACACCCTCGTCGTGCTCCAGGGGCTCAACGACATCGGCTTCAGCGAGACCGACGAACAGCCCACGTACAAGCCCGCGCCGATCGTCGAGGTGGACGAACTCATCGACGGCTACCGGGAGTTGATACGACAGGCGCGCGCGAGGGGGCTACGGGTGATCGGCTCCACCCTGCTCCCCTTCGGCGGCTCCGACCACTGGGGCGAGCACGCGGCGAAGGTGAGCCGCGAGGTGAACGAGTGGATCCGCGGCGCGGGCGAGTGGGACGCGGCGCTGGACCTGAACCGCGTACTGGCCGATCCCGGCGCCCCGGACCGGCTGCACCCGGCGTACGACTTCGGCGACCACCTGCACCCCAACGACAAGGGGTACGCGGTGATGGCCGAAGCTCTCGCGGAACTGCTCTAGCGGAACCGTTTTAGCGGGGCCGTTCCAGTTCTAACCGGGCCAGTACGTGCGGCCCCACGCCGTCGGGCCCGGCTGGGGCAGTCGGCGCGTGGCGATACGGGCCGGGTCGGCCCACGCGTCACCGGCCCCGGTCGCGCCGGACGGGGCCGAAGCCGCCGCCGCGGCGCGCACCCGGACCACCGCCAGTGCGGCAGCCAGCTCCTCCGGGGTCGGATTGCCCCGTACGACCTTGATCGTCATAACCGCTCCCAGGGGGGCCTAGAGGGGGATGTTGCCGTGCTTCTTCGGAGGCAGTGATGCCCGCTTCGTACGCAGCTGACGCAGCCCTCGTACGACGTGGGCGCGGGTGTCCGACGGCATGATCACGCCGTCGATGTAGCCGCGCTCGGCCGCCGTGTAGGGGTTGAGGAGCGTGTCCTCGTACTCCTGGATCAGCCGGGCCCGGGTCGCCTCTTGGTCTTCGGCGGCCGCGATGGTGCGCTTGTGCAGGATGTTGACCGCGCCCTGCGCGCCCATCACCGCGATCTGGGCGGTGGGCCAGGCGAGGTTGAGGTCGGCGCCCAGGTGCTTGGAGCCCATGACGTCGTACGCGCCGCCGAAGGCCTTGCGGGTGATGACCGTGATGAGCGGGACGGTCGCCTCGGCGTAGGCGTAGATCAGCTTGGCGCCGCGGCGGATGATGCCGGTGTGCTCCTGGTCGACGCCGGGGAGGAAGCCGGGCACGTCCACGAAGGTGATGACGGGAACGTTGAACGCGTCGCACGTCCGGACGAACCGCGCGGCCTTCTCGCTCGCGTCGATGTCGAGGCAACCCGCGAACTGCATCGGCTGGTTGGCGACGATGCCGACGGGGCGGCCCTCCACCCGCCCGAACCCGGTGAGGATGTTCGGCGCGAACAGCGGCTGCGTCTCGAAGAACTCCGCGTCGTCCAGGATGTGTTCGATCACCGTGTGCATGTCGTACGGCTGGTTGGCGCTGTCCGGCACGAGTACGTCCAGCTCGCGGTCCTCGTCGGTGACGGTGAGGTCCGCCTCCTCCGGGAAGACCGGGGGCTCGCTGAGGTTGTTCGACGGCAGGTACGACAGCAGTTGCTTGACGTACTCGATGGCGTCCTTCTCGTCGCCCGCCATGTGGTGGGCCACGCCTGACACCGAGTTGTGAGTCCGGGCGCCGCCCAGTTCCTCGAAACCGACGTCCTCGCCTGTCACCGTCTTGATGACATCGGGCCCTGTGATGAACATGTGCGAGGTCTGGTCGACCATGATCGTGAAGTCGGTGATCGCCGGGGAGTAGACCGCGCCGCCCGCGCAGGGGCCGACGACGAGCGAGATCTGCGGAATGACCCCGGACGCGTGGGTGTTCCGGCGGAAGATCTCGCCGTACATGCCCAGCGCGCTGACACCCTCCTGGATGCGGGCGCCGCCCGAGTCGTTGATACCGATGACCGGACAGCCGGTCTTCAGCGCGAAGTCCATCACCTTCATGATCTTCTGGCCGAAAACCTCGCCGAGGGCGCCGCCGAAGACGGTGAAGTCCTGCGAGAACACGGCGACGGGGCGGCCGTCGACCGTGCCGTACCCGGTGACGACACCGTCGCCGTAGGGGCGGTTGTTCGCCAGGCCGAAGTCCGTGGACCGATGCTGCGCGAACTCGTCGAACTCGACGAAGGAGGTCTCGTCGAGGAGCAGCTCGATCCGCTCACGGGCCGTCAACTTGCCCTTGGCGTGCTGCTTTTCGACGGCGCGGGCCGAGCCGGCGTGCGTCGCCTCCTCGATGCGGCGCTGCAGGTCCGCGATTTTGCCGGCGGTGGTGTGGATGTCGGGGTGTTGCAGCTCTTCCGGCTCGGACATCGGGATGCGGCTCCCTGCCTGCTCAGTGGGACGTGCGGGGTACGTGCTCAAGGGTGCTGCTCAGGTGTGCTGCTCAGGGGTTTGCTACTGAGTCGTAGGGTAGTGGCGCCGATACGGTTCGGCAGTGCGGCGTTTACCACATCTAGGGTGGGTTGCATGACGCCGCGAGATGCATCAGACGCCAACGACAACCGGTGGTCCGACCTGGACCGTCCGCCGCTCAACGCGACTGCCCTGCGCAAGGCGCTGGTGCGGGACGGCAGCCTCTGGTCCGGGATCGAGGTGGTCGCCCGCACCGGGTCGACCAACTCCGACCTCGTCGCCCTCGCCACCGAGGGGAAGGCCGCCGAAGGCACGGTGCTCGTCGCCGAGGAGCAGAACGCCGGGCGCGGACGCCTGGACCGGCAGTGGACGGCACCGGCCCGCTCCGGCCTCTTCTTCTCCGTCCTGCTGAAGCCCGCCGGGATCCCCGTCGAACGCTGGGGATGGCTGCCGCTGCTCACCGGGGTCGCGGTGGCGACGGGACTGTCGCGGGCCGCCGGCGTCGATACGGCACTCAAGTGGCCCAATGACCTGCTGGTGACTGTGGACGGCGCGGAACGCAAGACCGGCGGCATCCTCGCCGAGCGCGCCGGGGCGGACGCGGTCGTCGTCGGCATCGGTATCAACGTCACCCTGCGCGAGGACGAGCTGCCCGTGCCCGGAGCGGGCTCCCTCGCTCTCGCGGGCGCGACGACCACGGACCGTGACACCGTACTGCGCGCCGTCCTGCGGTCCCTGGAGCAGTGGTACGAGCGCTGGAGCGGGGCGGGCGGCGACCCCGTCGCCTCCGGGCTCCAGGAGACGTACGCCGCCGGGTGCGCGACGCTCGGCCGGGTGGTGCGGGCCGAACTGCCCGGAGGGCGGTCGATCAGCGGGGAGGCGGTGGCCGTGGACGGGGACGGGCGGTTGGTACTGGCTACGGAGGACGGGGTGCAGGAGCCGGTGGGGGCGGGGGACATCGTGCATCTGCGGGCGGGGTGAGGTCGGGTTTGGCTACGCCCGCTTCAGCCCGTCCGGCGTTTGAGGACGAGGCCGTCCAGGCCGAAAGCGGGGGTCTGGGGGCGGCAGCCCCCAGATACGGGACGGGAAGGGGCGGAGGGGGCGAAAACCCCCACTCCCAGCCCCATGTGGCCGCCGTGGTCAGGAGTGAGCCAGCCCACACCTGTCGTAGAGTTGAGCGCGGTCGATACCTGACCGTGGCAGATCGGAAGGGCAGCAGGCGTGACCGTCGACGACACCGGTTCCGGTACGGGTGCAGACCCCGCCCCCGACGCCGAGCCGGGCCGTACCGCCGGGTCGGTCAGCCACACGTCCTCCGCACGGGTGGACGCACCGGACGACCATGACTCCGGCGAGGACCCACTGGCGCTACGCCTGGAGCAGCTGATCCTCGGCGCCGAGCGCCGCTACACCCCCTTCCAGGCGGCCCGCAGCGCGGGCGTCTCCATGGAACTGGCCTCCCGTTTCTGGCGAGCCATGGGCTTCGCCGACATCGGCCAGGCCAAGGCGCTCACGGAAGCCGACGTCCTCGCCCTGCGCCGCCTCGCGGGCCTCGTCGAGGCGGGCCTGCTGAGCGAGGCGATGGCGGTCCAGGTGGCCCGTTCCACCGGCCAGACCACCGCCCGCCTCGCCGAGTGGCAGATCGACTCGTTCCTGGAGGGCCTGACCGAGCCCCCGGAACCCGGGATGACCCGCACCGAGGTGACGTACCCCCTGATCGAGCTGCTCCTGCCCGAGCTGGAGGAGTTCATCGTCTACGTCTGGCGCCGCCAACTCGCGGCCGCGACAGGCCGGGTCGTGCAGGCGGCGGACGACGAGGAGATGGTCGACCGCCGTCTCGCCGTCGGTTTCGCGGACCTCGTCGGCTTCACCCGGCTGACGCGCCGCATGGAGGAGGAGGAACTCGGCGAACTGGTCGAGGCCTTCGAGACCACGGCCGCGGACCTGGTGGCCGCGCACGGTGGCCGGCTCATCAAGACGCTGGGCGACGAGGTCCTGTACGCGGCCGACGACGCCGGGGTCGCCGCCGAGATCGCGCTGCGCCTCATCGAGACGATGGCGAACGACGAGACCATGCCGGAACTCCGCGTCGGCATCGCCTTCGGCACGGTGACGACCCGCATGGGTGACGTGTTCGGTACGACGGTGAACCTCGCGAGCCGCCTCACCTCGATAGCGCCACGGGACGCCGTCCTGGTGGACGGGGCCTTGGCGGAGGAACTGATCCGTACCGCCGACGCGCCCGCCTCCGAGGCGGACGCCGCCGAGGCCGCGGCCGCCGCGGAGAAGGAGGGCGAGGAACCGCCCTCCTACCGCTTCGCCCTCCAGCCGATGTGGCAGCGTCCGGTGCGCGGCCTCGGCGTGGTCGAGCCATGGCTGCTCGCCCGCCGCGAAACCGACTCCTAACGCCCGCCGAGCGGCTGCTTCAGACCGTTCACACAGAGCCCGATGATCGGTACGCACAGGCCGGGAGGCTTGGGTTTCGGGTGCGCCGTGGGTGTCGTCGCGCTCGGGACGGGCGCGGCGGTGGTCGCGGCCGGTGGCTGCGGTGCCACGGGAGCGGGAGCCTGACCGGTGGGAATGCCGGTCGTGTCCGGCGTACGGCCCACGGGGACGGTGACAGGTGTCGACGGGGCCGCAACGAATCGTGTCGGCGTCGGTGCCGGTGTGGGCGCGACGCTCACGCCAGGCGTCGGCAGCACCTTCTCCCCGCCCATCACGGCGGGCGTCGTGGCGGCCACCGGACGCGCCGAGGGCACGGCCTCGACGGTCGCGGCGGCATTGCCGGCCGTGTCGGTGACAGTGCCCTTCGTCGGCTCGCCGTCCGGGACCCCCATGCCCCAGATCACCGACTCCGGCGCCAGCCGTACGAGGCTCAACGCCCCTGCCGCCAGGGCCAGTCCTCCCGCGGCGACCAACACCCGCCGCGGTCGCGGCCTGCGATGCCGCCCACGTGCCGTCTCCCGGTTCGTCATGCTCATCCCTCCCCAAGGTGCCCGCGCTCCCCGATGCGCCGCGGCGGTGCGCACGTTATGCGGCGGGTGAGGGCGAGGCGGGGCGTTCGGACAGGTGTCACTCGAACGGGGAGGTGGTGGGTGAGGGGGCGTGTTCCGGTGGACGGTGGCTGCTGCGATGATCGGGGGGTCAGTAGTTAACCCACGTTAACCGGGAGGGTGTCATGGCGGAGCTGGAGCATGGGGACGAGCGGCGGTTCGGGGACTTCGTCGTCGTACGGCGGCACGGGTACGTCGCGGAGCTCGTCCTCGACCGGCCGAAGGCCATGAACGCGGTGTCCACGGACATGGCCCGTTCCATCGCCGCCGCCTGCGAGGCGCTCGCCGCGGACCGGGACGTACGGGTGACCGTGCTGACCTCGACCCATGAGCGGGCCTTCTGCGTCGGCGCCGACCTGAAGGAACGGAACTCGCTCACCGACGCCGAGCTGGTGCGCCAGCGGCCGGTCGCGCGGGCCGCGTACACCGGGGTCCTTGAGCTGCCGATGCCGACCGTTGCCGCTGTGCACGGGTTCGCGCTGGGCGGCGGGTTCGAGCTGGCGCTGTCCTGCGACCTGATCGTGGCCGACCGTACGGCGGTCGTCGGGCTGCCCGAGGTGTCGGTCGGGGTGATTCCCGGTGGGGGCGGCACGCAGTTGCTGCCGCGCCGGGTGGGTTCCGCTCGCGCGGCCGAGCTGATCTTCTCGGCGCGGCGGGTGGAGGCGGGGGAGGCGCGGGAGTTGGGGCTTGTCGACGTGCTGGTCGACGCGGGCCGGGATCGCGAGGAGGCCCTCGCTCTGGCGTCTCGTATCGCGGCGAACTCTCCCGTGGGGTTGCGGGCGGCCAAGCGGGCGCTTCGTGTCGGCCACGGGCTCGATCTCCGGGCCGGGCTGGAGGTCGAGGACGCCGCGTGGCGGTCCGTCGCGTTCTCGGGGGACCGTGCTGAGGGTGTGGCGGCGTTCAACGAGAAGCGCGCGCCGGAGTGGCCCGGGGAGTAGTTTTCACGCCCCCTCCGCCCCTACCCGTCCCGTTCCTGGGGGCTGCCGCCCCCAGACCCCCGCTTTCGGCCTGGACGGCCTCGTCCTCAAACGCCGGACGGGCTGAAAATCTCTAGCGTCGGCCGGTGAGGGATTCGCCCCCTCCGGCCCCCACCCCCCTCGGCCCCCTGTTCGCCGCATCAATGTCCCTAAATGATGTGATTTTACCTAGCCTGGAGTGATGGGTGAGGACAGACGGCTGAGGGCCGTGGTGGAGCTGGCGCAGGGGATGGCGGCGGCGCACACCCCGAGCGAGTCCTGGCGGGCGGCGGCCGTCGGGGTCTGTCACGCGCTCTCCGGGAGCTTCGCGGCGCTCTCGGTATGGGAGAGGGAGCTCGGCCGGCTGCGGGTTCTGGTGAACGTGGGGGAGCGGGCGGAGGGCGAGGAGGAGTTCCCGGACGAGGAGGCCTATCCGGTGCACCAGTTCCCGGAGATCACCGAGTTCCTGCACGAGCGGTGGGCCGGCGGCGGCGAGCCCGACGCCTGGGTCGAGACCGCGGAGGGCCCGGCCGGGGGCCACGCCGGTTACTGCCACCAGCGCGTCGCCGCCCTGCGCCGCCGAGGCCGAGGCTGCTGCGTCGTCGCCCCGATCGTGCTGCACGGCCGAGCCTGGGGCGAGCTGTATGTGGCCCGCCCGGCGGGAGCCCCGGTCTTCGACCGGGCCGACGCCGACTTCGCGACCGTACTGGCCTCGGTCGTCGCGGCCGGGATCGCACAGACCGAGCGGCTGGAGGAGGCCAGGCGGCTGGCGTTCACGGACGCCCTCACCGGTCTCGCCAACCGCCGCGCCGTCGACGTACGGCTCGACGAGGCCATCGACCGTCACAAGGAGGACGAGTCGGTCGTGGTCAGCCTCGTCGTCTGTGATCTCAACGGGCTCAAGCGGGTCAACGACACCCGGGGGCACGCGGTCGGCGACCGGCTCCTCGAACGGTTCGGGTCCGTGCTCTCCCTGTGCGGCGCGATGCTCCCGGGCACCCTCACGGCCCGGCTCGGCGGCGACGAGTTCTGCCTGCTCGCGGTCGGCCCGGCCGCCGACGAGGTCGTCCGCGTAGCCGACGAACTCTGCCGCCGCGCCGCCGAGCTGGAGCTCGGCGAGGGTGTGGCCTGCGGAGTTGCCTCGACCGCCGATCCGATCGGGCCGGTGCGCTCGGCCCGGCGGCTGTTCCGGCTGGCCGACGCCGCCCAGTACCGCGCGAAGGCCGTACGCGCCGCGAGACCCGTGGTCGCCGGGCGCGAGGGCCCCGACGACCCGGTCGTACGCCTGGCCGACGCGCCGCCCCAGGAGGGGGCTGGGGAGCGCCGCCGATTCCGGGGGCGCCCGGGGCCGCGAAGCGCCGGGTCCAAGTAAGGGGTCGACCCGCCACCCACTAGTGACATCATCGAATTCACTGCGTACGCTCCTGAATATGGATATGCACACTGTGGTGGTGGGGACGTCCGGGGTGACCGCGTCCGACGTTCTCGCCGTGGCGCGTGCCGGCGCCCGGATCGAGCTCTCCGGCGAGGCGGTGGCGGCCCTCGCCGCGGCCCGCAAGATCGTGGAGGCGCTGGCCGCCAAGCCGGAGCCCGTCTACGGCGTCTCCACCGGTTTCGGTGCCCTCGCGAGCCGGCACATCAGCCCGGAACTCCGCGCCCAGCTGCAGCGCAACATCGTCCGCTCGCACGCCGCCGGGATGGGCCCGCGCGTCGAGCGCGAGGTCGTCAGGGCGCTGATGTTCCTGCGGCTCAAGACCGTCTGCTCGGGGCACACGGGGGTGCGGCCCGAGGTCGCGCAGACCATGGCCGACATCCTGAACGCCGGTATCACCCCGGTCGTCCACGAGTACGGCTCGCTCGGCTGCTCCGGCGACCTGGCCCCGCTGTCCCACTGCGCCCTGACCCTCATGGGCGAGGGTGACGCGGAGGGTCCGGACGGTGCCGTACGGCCCGCGGGCGAGCTGCTCGCCGAGGCCGGCATCACCCCCGTCGAGCTGCGCGAGAAGGAAGGCCTCGCCCTCCTCAACGGCACCGACGGCATGCTCGGCATGCTGGTCATGGCCCTCGCCGACCTGGAGACCCTGTACAAGTCCGCCGACGTGACGGCCGCCTTGTCGCTGGAAGCCCTGCTCGGTACCGACAAGGTCCTCGCCCCCGAGCTGCACGCCATCCGTCCGCACCCCGGGCAGAGCGCCGCGGCCGCCAACATGCTGGCCGTGCTCAAGGGTTCGGAGCTCACCGGGCACCACCAGGACGGCGCCCCGCGCGTCCAGGACGCCTACTCCGTGCGCTGCGCCCCGCAGGTCGCCGGCGCCGGACGCGACACCCTCGCCCACGCCCGCACGGTCGCCGAGCGCGAGCTGGCCTCCGCCGTCGACAACCCCGTCGTACTCCCCGACGGCCGCGTGGAGTCGAACGGCAACTTCCACGGCGCCCCCGTCGCGTACGTCCTCGACTTCCTCGCCATCGCCGCCGCCGACCTCGGCTCCATCGCCGAGCGCCGCACCGACCGGCTGCTCGACAAGAACCGCTCGCACGGCCTGCCGCCGTTCCTCGCGGACGACGCCGGCGTCGACTCGGGCCTGATGATCGCCCAGTACACGCAGGCGGCGCTGGTGAGCGAGATGAAGCGGCTCGCCGTACCGGCCTCCGCGGACTCCATCCCGTCCTCCGCGATGCAGGAGGACCACGTGTCGATGGGTTGGTCCGCCGCGCGCAAGCTGCGCACCGCCGTGGACAACCTCACCCGCATCGTCGCGATCGAGCTGTACGCCGCCACGCGCGCGATCGAACTCCGCGAGGGCCTCACCCCGGCTCCGGCGTCGCAGGCGGTCATCGAGGCCGTCCGCGCGGCCGGCGTCCAGGGCCCCGGTCCCGACCGCTTCCTCGCCCCGGACCTGGCGGCGGCGGACGCGTTCGTGCGCGCCGGACAGGTGGTCGCGGCCGTGGAGCCGGTGACGGGCCCGCTCGCCTAGCAGTCACCCGTATGTCACGCGGGTGTTGTACGTGGCGGGGGCCGCCGACGGCTGTACGGTGGTCTTCGTCACGTCCGGGTCTTTCGGGGCCGGGGAGTGATCAGAGGTGTGCTACTGTCACATTGATACGTTTTTGGTACCCATTTACTTTGTGCGCCTGATCGGAATCTTCCGCAGGCGCGTTTTGTTTTACCGGCATCTCCGGCTTTTCCCGGTGCATCTCCGGATTGGGGCCCCTACCTATTCAGGAGAGAAACATGGCAACAGGCACCGTGAAGTGGTTCAACGCGGAAAAGGGCTTCGGCTTCATCGAGCAGGACGGCGGCGGCCCCGACGTCTTCGCTCACTACTCCAACATCGCCAGCTCCGGCTTCCGTGAGCTGCTGGAGGGCCAGAAGGTCTCGTTCGACGTCGCGCAGGGCCAGAAGGGCCTGCAGGCGGAGAACATCGTCCCCGCCTAAATCAGGGGAGCGCTTTTCCAGAGCCGGGGCCCCGCACCTTCGGGTGCGGGCCCCGGCTCGCGCTGTGCGCGTGTGCTGTCCGTGTGGCCCAGGAAGGAAATCCAGATCCAGCATGACTCGATCCGAACGTCCCGTCCGTAAGAGGCCGGCGAACGCACGCGGTACCCAGCCCCAGAGTGGCAGTGCCTCCGCCCCCGCGAGGAACGCGGGCCGGGGCACCGCCAACAAGGGCGGGGCCCGTAAGGCCGCACCGCCGCCGCAGGAGTTCTCGCTGCCCGAGAGCATCACGCCCGCGCTGCCCGCCGTCGAGTCCTTCGACGCACTGGACATGCCGGCCGCGCTGACCAAGACCCTGACGGCCCAGGGTGTCACCGAGCCCTTCCCGATCCAGGGCGCCACCCTGCCCAACGCCCTTGCCGGGCGCGACGTGCTCGGCCGCGGCCGCACCGGCTCCGGCAAGACGCTCGCCTTCGGTCTCGCCCTGCTGGCGCGCACCGCGGGCCGCCGGGCCGAGAGCAAGGCGCCGCTCGCGCTGGTGCTCGTCCCCACCCGTGAGCTCGCGCAGCAGGTCAACGACGCGCTGACGCCGTACGCGACCGCGGTGAACCTCCGTATCGCGACGGCCGTCGGCGGTATGTCGATCGGCCGCCAGTCCGGGACGCTGCGGCGCGGTGCCGAGGTGCTTGTGGCCACCCCCGGGCGGCTCAAGGACCTCATCGAGCGGGGCGACTGCACGCTCGGCCAGGTCGCCATCACCGTCCTCGACGAGGCCGACCAGATGGCCGACATGGGCTTCATGCCGCAGGTCACGGCGCTGCTCAAGCAGGTCGAGCCGGGCGGCCAGCGGCTGCTCTTCTCGGCGACGCTCGACAAGAACATCGACCGACTGGTCAAGATGTTCCTCACCGACCCCGTCGTCCACTCCGTGGACCCGTCGGCCGGCACGGTGACCACCATGGAGCACCACGTGCTGCATGTCGCCGACGAGACCGACAAGAAGGCCGTGGCGATGCGGATCGCGGCGCGCGAGGGCCGGGTGATCCTCTTCGTGGACACCAAGCGGGGCGCCGACCGGTTCACCAAGCGGCTGCTGGCCAACGGTGTCCGGGCGTCCGCGCTGCACGGCGGTCGCAGCCAGCCGCAGCGCAACCGCACCCTCGACCAGTTCAAGACCGGCCAGGTCACCGTGCTGGTCGCCACGAACGTGGCCGCCCGCGGTATCCACATCGACGACCTCGACCTCGTGGTCAACGTCGACCCGCCCGCCGACCACAAGGACTACCTGCACCGCGGCGGCCGTACCGCACGTGCCGGTGAGTCCGGCAGCGTCGTCACGCTGGTGCTTCCCGAGCAGAAGCGCGAGATGACCCGCCTGATGGCGGACGCCGGCATCAACCCGCGCATCGCCCGGGTCAAGTCCGGCGACGAGGAGCTGGCCCGTATCACCGGTGCCCGTGAGCCCTCCGGTGTCCCGGTGGTCGTCGAGGTGCCCCAGGTCGCCGAACAGCCGAAGCGGCCCAAGTCCCGCCCCCGGGTGGGCGGCGGAGCCCGTCGTCCCCAGGGCACGGGTACGCGCGCGCAGAGCGGGGGTTCGGGTACCCGCACGCAGAGCGGGGGCTCGGGTACCGGTGCCGAGTCGCAGGGCCGTCAGCCCCAGCGCTCCGGTGGCCGCCGCACCGAGAACGGCGGCGCCGCGGGCGCCAGCCGCACGGGCGGCCGTGGCCGCGCCCCGCAGCGCCGCACGGAACGCGGCGGCGAGGGCGGCGGAGGCCGCCGGGCGGCGTAAGCAAGCAGGCGTACGGCTGAGGGGGTGTCGTGCGGGCCGACCGGCC